>CBIHPQ010000136.1:0-15202 GCA_966211825.1 uncultured Dyadobacter sp.
CCTTCGGAGAGGCTTGTCCGCGCCCGAACAAATTTGTCCGATAACGAACAATATTGACCGTGTTCTTAATTTAAATTATATTGATTGTCAAGTGATTAGATAGCTTAGTTTCCTTTGGCATAGTGATTGGATTATAAAAGCCAAATACAGAAGCGAACTCAATCACTAACATATAATGGAAGTTAAGACACCTAACTCGACGAGCACCAACAACGGATTTTCCGGAGGATCAACGATGGACAGAGTCAAACCGAAGAAATTCTGGAATTCCAAACGCATCAGCATCATAGGCGGTAGCGTTCTGCTGGTAAGTTTCCTTGTGTACCAGTTCTTTTTTGCCGATAAAAGAAGCAAGCTGAACGTGGAGCAGGATAAACTGACCGTATCGACGGTCAAACAAGGCAAATTCGACGAGTTCATCGTCGTGACCGGGGTGGTCCAGCCACTCAAAACCATCCAGCTCGATGCGATCGTGGGCGGTTATGTTACCGAAAAACTGGTCGAAGGTGGTAATATGGTGAAGCAGGGCGACGTATTGCTCCGTCTCGAAAACCAGAACCTGAAACTGAGCTTCCTCCAATCTGAAACCGAAGCAAGCCGACTGGTGAACGATCTTCAAAATACCCGTCAAAACCTGAAAGTAGCACGCTTTACCCTGCAAAAAGCATTGAGTGAGCTGGATTTCCAACTGGATCAGGCAAAGGATGCACACGACCGTAATGTGAAGCTTTTCAAGGATAAGGTCATTCCCGAAGCGGATTACCTGAAAACGAAACGCGACTACGAGAAGCTGGTAAGACAGCGCGAGATCGAGATCGAGTCGCAGAAATACCAGGAAGAAAACGCCAAAATGCAGATCAACCAGCTTGAAGGTACCCTGGCCAGCACGCAGAAAAACGTGAGCCTGTGGCGCCAGACATTGGATAACCTCGTCGTGAAAGCGCCGGTTTCGGGTCTGCTATCCTCTATGAACATCGAAGTCGGTTCCAACATCAGTCAGGGACAAAACATTGGCCAGATTGATGATTTGAATGGTTTCAAAATGCGTGTCAGCGTGGATGAGCACTATTTGTCGCGGATTTTCGTCGGACTGAGCGGCTCGATGGAGTTCAATGCAAAAGACTACGGATTGAAGATCATCAAAATATATCCGGAGATTTTGAGCGGACGTTTCGAAGTGGATATGA
Source organism: uncultured Dyadobacter sp. (assembly GCA_966211825.1). Taxonomy (GTDB): domain Bacteria; phylum Bacteroidota; class Bacteroidia; order Cytophagales; family Spirosomataceae; genus Dyadobacter. The sequence continues at coordinate 1,188 of CBIHPQ010000136.1, forward strand.
AGTTTGATAATGGCGCTCCTGAACTTGTGAAAAGAGGACAATCCGCGCCGATCCGCCTGCAACTCGGCCAGCCTTCGCAAGCGACATTGCTGCCGGTAGGAGGGTTCTTCTCTGAAACAGGCGGAAACTGGGTGTATGTGGTAGGCGACGGCGGCAAACGCGCCGCGAAACGCAAGATCACATTAGGCCGCAAAAACCCTGAATATTTCGAAGTTCTTGAAGGGCTGCAACCCGGTGAGAAGGTGATTACCAGCTCATACGAGAATTTTGGAGACAACGAAGTCCTGGAATTCTAAGTAGGGAAGAAAGGGAGGATGGAGGAAGGGGAAGAAGGAGAGGAACGGTGAGTAGGTGAGCTTAGAAGTTTGTTTCTCTTGTTTTGATCAGGTTTTGGATCATGGCGGACAGGAGGCGGCTTTTGGAGATGAGTTCTGTTCCACTTTCCTCAGTTATCAGACCGGTTCCCATGGCGATGAAGATTTGGGTTCTCAGTTCACCGGAAGAACCTTTTGCAATTCTTAAAAAACGTATAAACTCTTTGTTAGAATGACGCTCGAAACCCTCAGCAATATTGGACGGAACCGACACGGCAGCGCGGCACATCTGATCTTTGAGACTAAAATCGCGGCATGCGCCGAGTGTCTGATAAACATGGATGGATAAGTTGATTCCATCCTGCCAAATTTTTAAATCTTCAAATTTTTCAACTTTTGACATAACTAACAGGATTGATGAAAGATAAGGGCAATAATAACCATTTTCCCCTTCCTCCTTCCTCCCTTTCCTCCAAAGCCTTTTAAACATGATCAAAATTAACAACATGCACAAGGTGTTTTCTACCGAAGAAGTAGAAACAACTGCCCTCAATGGAATCGACATGGAAATAAAGGATGGCGAGTTTGTTGCCATCATGGGACCTTCCGGTTGCGGGAAATCGACTTTGCTGAACATTCTCGGATTGCTCGACAATCCCAGCGAAGGTTCCTACGAGTTTTACGGGACGGAAGTCGCGAAAATGTCGGAACGCCAGCGTGCGCAGATCCGCAAGGGTAACATCGGTTTCGTGTTCCAGAGTTTTAACCTGATCGACGAGCTGACGGTATATGAGAACGTGGAGCTGCCATTGTTGTATCTCAAAACCCCTCCGGCAGAGCGTAAGGAGAAAGTAGAAGCTGCATTGACCCGCATGAACATGATGCACCGCCGCAATCACTTTCCGCAGCAGCTATCGGGTGGACAGCAACAGCGTACCGCCATTGCCCGCGCCGTGGTAGCCACGCCGAAGACGATCCTGGCCGATGAACCTACGGGTAACCTCGATTCTAAGAACGGGGAAGAGGTGATGAACCTGCTTAGCCAGCTCAATGGTGCCGGAACGACGATCCTGATGGTAACGCACTCGCCGTACGATGCGGGTTTCGCGCACCGTGTGGTGAACCTCTTCGATGGTAAGATCGTGACTGAAAAAATACATGTTTAGAAATCCTCCGGCTATTGGCGACTAGCGCGGCTTTATAGCAGGGAACTTCGATGCCGGGGCGCCAGCCTCTTGGAATGCGGTTGTGTGGCTCGGGCTGGGCGCCCTCTGCCATTGCTAGTTTGAACAATATGCCAAATCTAACCATGAAGAAAATCTTAACCATCCTTTTGGCCGGCGTAAGCACGCTGGCCATCGCCCAGAAAAGGGCTTACCTGAGCAGAAGCATTGACGACGACGGCAAAAAGCTGTCGATAAAAGTATCCGGAACGCTGGACGGCAAGGACGTCGATATCAACAAGACGTTCGATGTGGAAGGGATGAGCCAGGACGATCGGGAGGCGTTACGCGATAAGGTGTTGTCGTCCATCGCGGAAGGGAACCTTGAACTGCCCGCCCCCAAAGCGCCTAGCAAAGAATCGGTCGCTGTGGTATCGCCTAAGCCGCCCGTACCGCCTGCCGCCCCTGAACCTGCTGCCGAACCATCGGCCGCCGACCAGTCAGCCGCCGAGCCGGAAACCATGGCGTTTTCTTCCAACGAAATGAATGCTGAGATGATTTCTTCGGGTAAAGGATTTATCAAGGAACCTGTCTCAAACGACGCGAAAGGGTTCTCCAAGCATGTCCGCTACAATTCCGAAACCGGTGAAATGTTTCTTAAATACCGGTTCATGAAAAATGGCGAAGAATATATCTATGAAAAGACCGTGAATGCGGCCGAAAAATCCGAGAAAGAGCGGCTTCGGGTGATCGAAAGCTTCGAAAGCGAAATGGGTTTGCCCGGCAAAGGAATGGAAATGTAAACGCTTGAATTAATGCTGAAAAACTATCTGAAAATTGCCTGGCGGAATCTGCGTAAACACAAGTTTTACTCGTTTCTGAACATATTCGGTTTGTCGCTTGGGCTGGCAAGTTGCCTGCTCATTACGCTTTATGTGGTGGATGAGCTGAGCTATGACCGTTCATTCGCCAATGCCGACCGTATTTTCCGGGTTAATGCAGATATCCGTTTCGGCGGTGCAGATATGTCGCTGGCCGTTGCGCCGGATCCTTTGGCATTTACATTAAAGAAAGATTATCCGCAGGTAGAGGAGGTGGTACGGCTGAGGGAAAACGGGAGCCAGCTGGTGCGTCGTCCGGATGCAACTGAAAATTTGAAGGAAGAGCGGGTTCTTTACGCGGATTCGACATTTTTCAAGGTTTTTTCGGTACCCATGCTGGAAGGGGATCCGTATACTGCACTGCGTAACCCGCAATCGGTCGTGATCTCGGAAACCGACGCCCGAAAATACTTCGGCGATGCAAGCGCGATGGGCAAGCCGTTGCTGGTGGACAATTCCAGTACTTACACTGTGACAGGCGTGATGGCAGATATTCCGGCGCGTTCACACCTGCGTGATGTGAATATGCTGCTCTCGATGAGTTCTTATGAAGATAGCCGGAGAAATGACTGGGGCAGCCACAATTTCAATACCTATATTTTGTTCCGGGAGGGAGTAAATGCCAGACAGTTTGAACAGAATTTTGAAACAGTTCTCCAAAAATACACGGCCAAATGGCTCAAAGGGTTTCTGGGCGCAACGCTTGAAGAGGTCAGAAAGTCGGGTAATTACCTCAACTACACCTTAATACCACTCACCGACGTCCATCTCCATTCCGATCGTACGGCGGAGGTGAATGCGAACGGTAACATTCAGTATGTATACATTTTTGCGGTCGTGGCGGTATTCCTGCTTGCGATCGCCTGTGTGAACTTTATGAACCTCGCAACGGCCCGCTCGGCAAACCGTGCCAAAGAGGTGGGCGTCCGCAAGGCGCTGGGTTCGGAACGTTCGGCATTGGTGGGCCAGTTCCTTACCGAGTCGGTGATGCTGAGCTTCTTTTCGCTGGCCCTGGCGATCTTCATGGCCTATCTGGCATTGCCGCTGTTCAACAACCTCGCCAGCAAGCTGATCGAATTTCCGGTCGCGAATGGGTGGTTTTGGCTGGCGGTGCTGCTTACCGGCGGCATGGTGGGGCTAATGGCCGGCAGCTACCCGGCGTTCTTCCTTTCGGCATTCACGCCATTAAAAGTCCTGAAAAATACCATCGAGCTGGAAGGCAGGGGAAGCGGTTATTTGCGCAATGCACTGGTGGTGTTCCAATTTGTCATTTCCGTGATGCTGATCGTAGGGACGGGGGTGATTTACCGGCAGCTGAACTATATTCAGACGAAAAAGCTGGGCTTCGACAAAGATCAGATGCTGATCGTAAACGACGCCTACGCGCTGGATAAGCAGGTGAATGCATTCAAAGAGCAGGTTTTGCAGATTCCTAATGTAGCAAGCGGCACGGTTAGCAGCTTTTTACCGACACCATCCTCCCGCACCGACCATACTTTCTTCCCGGAAGGCCAGATGCAGCAGGATAAGGGTATTAATATGCAGAAATGGGCCGTTGATAACGACTTTGTGAAAACACTAGGTTTGGAAATAAAAGCCGGCCGTGCATTTCAGGAGGAGTTTCCGTCCGATTCGACCGGGATTGTGATCAATGAGTCGGCGGCGAAGGTACTTGGTTACAAAGAACCGATCGGGAAGAAGATATTCGGCTACGAAGACGCTGCATTGACTAAAAAAGTGACCTATACCATCATTGGTGTCGTAAAAAACTTCCATTTCGAATCGCTTCGGAAGAATATCGGCGCATTGAGCCTGATCCTTTACAAAAGCAGCGGCTCGGTGGTGTTCCGCATGAATGGGGGTGACGTTCCCCGCACAGTAGCGCAGGTGGAGGCGCTCTGGAAGAAAATGGCGCCTGGTCAACCCTTCAATTACCGCTTTATGGACCAGGATTTTGACAACGTTTACCGGAGTGAACAGCGCGTAGGACAGATATTCATCACTTTTGCGACTATTTCCATCATCATCGGCTGCCTGGGGCTGTTCGGACTTTCCGCCTTTACCGCCGAGCGCCGTACCAAGGAAATCGGCGTGAGAAAAGTACTTGGAGCGAGTGTCGCCAACATTGTGGCGTTGTTATCCAAAGAATTTATCAAACTGATCCTGATTGCGATCGTCATCGGGAGCCCTATTGCATGGTTCGGCATGAACCACTGGCTCAGCGACTTTGCCTACCACGTCGATCTGGCCTGGTGGATGTTCGCGGCGGCGGGGTTACTGGCGATCCTGATTGCGCTGGTAACGGTCAGTTTTCAGAGTATCAAAGCTGCGCTGATGAATCCGGTGAAGTCTTTGAAGTCGGAGTAGGTTATTGGAGTTCTAGATAAGGGTTAATAATTGTTAACTGATTTTCAATGACCATGTAATGTTGGAAATCTTCTGAATAAAGGACATTACATCCGGCCTGCAGGGCCGATGCAACGACAATGCTATCAAAGACTTGAAAATCATACCTGATTATAAGCTCGCGTGCTTTAAGAAGCAGCTGATGGTCCATTCCGATTACCGTACAGCCTTCTGTAAGTATTAGGGAGTGATCGATTAGGTCTGCCTTGGAAGCACGAAACAACCGGTTTAACACATTAATATATTCGGAAATCACCTGACTCGACACGACAGGTAAATTACGAACAATCATTTTTGAAATTTCACTCTTAAACGATGGAGTGTCCTCATGAAGATAAACGAGAATATTTGTATCAACAGCAATCTTGTCAGTCGTAGTTATTTGCTTCATTCCTATCAAATTTCCAGTTAGTAAGGTCTACTTTCAGTTTGGATAGGGAATCGTTGATTTTTTTCATTCTGATGTCAACATCGATTGGAGTTGTGGAGCCAACTTCAATAGCGGTCACCTCAATTTGCTTTCCTACCATTTCTTTTGGCAGCGTTAGCACGTATGAGTCGCTCGTAGGGACGATGATTTTTCTGACCAGCTCCATAGTGTCTGAAATAGTTATTAATCAAATATATCAAATAACATATTGTAGTAGGTAATTATTCCATCATCAATGAACAAACGGTATGCTTAGAAATTATCTGAAAATCGCCTGGCGGAATTTGTTGAAAAACAAGATGTTCAGTTCGATCAATATCCTCGGGCTGGCGCTGGGAATGGCTTGCAGCTTGCTGATCATGCTGTGGGTGCAGGACGAGATAAAAATGGACCGGTTCCATGAGAACGATGCGCGGCTGTACTCGGTGATGGAGAACCAGCACTATTCCGGGGCGATCAACACCTATGCCGCTACGCCCGGGATCCTGGCAGAAAATATCGTGAAGGACATTCCCGAAATCGAAAAGGCTAGCCAGCTGCTTTGGGAGTTGACACCCGTTTTGCGGGCCGGGGACGTGTTCGACAATGAAAAGGGTCGCTACGTGCAGGGCGATTTCCTGACGATGTTTTCTTTCAAACTCAGCCAGGGCGATCCAAAAACGGCCTTGAAACGGCCCGACGGCATTGTAATTTCCAGGAAAATTGCCGAAAAATACTTCAAAGGCAAGGATCCGATCGGTAAGGCGATGCGTGTGGATAATAAAGACGACGTGGTGGTGACCGGCATATTGGAAGAGATACCCCGCTACTCGTCCATGAAATTCGATTTCCTGATGAGCTATGACCGATGGCTGAAAACTGCCAACTGGGCAAAGGAATGGGGCAACAACGGCCCCCGCTGTGTGGTAATGCTGGCTAAAAACGCCGATATCGACAAAGTCAATGCGAAGATCAAAGGTTATATTAAAACCAAAAACAAGGACAGTAACGTCGATTTATTCCTGATCAACTACGGGGAGTCTTACCTCTATTCGAACTGGGAAGCGGGCAAGCAGAATGGCGGCCGCATCGAATATGTGCGGATGTTTACGATCGTAGCTGTATTTATTCTGATCATCGCGTGCATCAACTTTATGAATCTCGCTACGGCCCGCTCGGTGAAACGGGCGAAGGAGGTCGGACTGCGGAAAGTCGTTGGCGCCTACAAAACGAGCCTCATCGCGCAGTTTATGGGTGAATCGATCCTCATTACGCTCCTTGCGCTGGTGGTTTCCGTTGCCATTGTGCTGGCATTGTTACCTGGGTTCAACTCACTGACCGACAAGCAACTTACCCTGGATTTTCTCGACCCATCGTTTCTGGGTCTGCTACTGTTCCTGACACTGGTCACCGGCCTGGTTGCCGGCAGCTACCCGGCATTGTTCATGTCGTCGCTCAACCCGGTTACAATATTAAAAGGTGCATTGAAGTTCAAGTCCACTGCCACCTATTTCCGGCAGGGGCTGGTGGTGTTCCAGTTCGGGTTGTCGATCCTGCTCATCCTTTCAATGATCGTGATTTACCGGCAGATCGACTATATACAGCATAAGAACCTCGGTTTCAGTCAAGAGAATTTGCTTTACATTCCTGACATAGAAAATACCATGAGTACCAATTTCGATGCATTCAAACAGGCTTTGGAAAGTGAGCCCGGCATCAAATCGGTGGCGCGTTCGCAGGCGAGCCCGCTGGCATACGGGAGCTCGACGATGGGCGTGTTCTGGCCCGGAAAGGACACGACGCAGCAGCTGCTCTTCAATGTGAACCCGGTAGGTTTCGATTTTGTCGAAACAATGGGCATCAAACTGCTCGACGGCCGGGATTTCAGTCCTTCATTTGGAACAGATACCACCAATTACCTCGTGAATGAAGCGGCTGCTAAAAAGATCGGCTATAAAGATCCGGTTGGGAAAGAACTGACGATGTGGGGTAAAAAAGGGAAGATCATCGGATTGATGAAGGACTTTCACATCGGCTCTCTGCATGTGGCGATCGAGCCTCTGATCGTTAACCTCCAACCTAAAAAGGAAGCCTGGGGCTCAGGTTTGATACGTGCGGAAGCCGGCAAAACTAAACAGGCTATCGAGAGCATCGAGCGGGTTTTCCGGCGTTATAATTCCGGCGTGCCTTTCAAATACCATTTTGCGGACGAGGAATTCGGCAATCTCTACAAAGCCGAGACGGTCGTCAGCAAGCTCTCCAACTATTTTGCGTTTCTGGCCATTTTCATATCCTGTCTCGGATTGTTCGGTCTGGCGGCATTTACCGCGGAACAACGCACGAAGGAAATCGGCGTGCGCAAGGTGCTGGGCGCCAGTATTTCCAATCTGGTAGGAATGCTATCGGCGGATTTCCTGAAACTGGTCGGCATTGCCGCTATCATCGCGTTCCCGGTTGCCTGGTATTTCCTGAGCAGGTGGCTGGAAAAATATGCTTTCCGGATCGATATTGAATGGTGGTATTTCGCGGTCGCCGGTGTGGCCGCGCTGCTGATCGCGCTGTTTACAGTCAGTTTCCAGGCTATCAAAGCTGCGCTGATGAACCCGGTCAAGTCATTGAAATCTGAATAAACAGACATTCGCCATGTTGAAGAACTATTTCAAAATCGCTGTCAGAAACCTCACGAGAAACAAGGTTTTCTCGCTGATCAACATCGCCGGGTTGTCACTCGGGCTTACCTGCTGCATGCTCATTGTCCTTTACACGAAAGACGAAGTGAGCTTTGACCGTTTTCAGCAGAACAAAGATCAGCTGTACCGCGTAATGGTCACCAGCAGCGACGAAAGGGAAACCCGCACATTCGGAAGCACCAATGCGATCCACGGGCCGACTTTCAAGCAGGATATTCCGGAGATCAGGGAAGTGGTCCGGGCGCAGAGTAATTCTTTTATTGTTAAAAAAGGGAATGAGGTGCTGAAAGAGGACATGCTGTTCGCGGACGAGCCGTTTTTCTCTGTTTTCTCCATGCCGCTGATTTCCGGCGACCCCAAATCGGTACTGTCAGATATTCATTCCATCGTTTTGAGTGAGGACCTGGCCGAAAAGTATTTTGGTACAACCAATGCGGTGGGGCAGACGATGCACCTGAAAATCGGGGACAATTTTGAGCCGTTCGTAGTTTCCGGGGTGGCGAAACGTTGCCCTCAAAACTCGTCGATCCAGTTTGATGCCGTGCTGCCTTTCAAATACCAGGAAGCGAAAGGCTGGACAGACAGTGAATGGATGGGTTTTTACATGAATACTTTCATTTTGTTGCATGAAAAAGCGGATTATCATGCCGTGGTGCAGAAGATGAACCAGGTGTCGAAGAGCAAGGTAACCGTGGAGCCCGGCAAGGAAAACGACCCGCGCAATCAGGTTGTGTTCGGTCTGATGCCTTTCCTGGATATGCATTTGCAAAGTGGCAGCGGCGACCTGCACAATGGACTGGATCACGCCAGCAGCCCTATTTACTCTTACATTCTTTCAGGAATCGCCATTTTCATCCTGCTGATAGCGTGTATCAATTTTGTAAACCTTACCGTGGCGCGTTCGCTGAACCGGTCGAAGGAGATTGGCGTGCGTAAAGTGGTGGGCAGTTTGCGGAAACAGCTGATCTACCAGTTTTTAGGCGAGTCATTTTTGCTTTCTTTTCTTGCATTTACACTGGCTATTGCCTTAACCCAACTCGTTTTGCCGGTTTTTAATGAGCTTTCCAACAAGCAGCTGGCACTTTCGTATTTGCTCGATACCGGGCTGATCTCCGGGTATATTGCATTATTTCTCGTGACCGGCCTGGTGGCGGGCATGTATCCGGCATTGGTACTTTCGGGTTTCAGCCCCGTTCAGACGCTGTATAACCGCACAAAACTGACGCAAAAGAATTACCTGACCAAGGGCCTGGTCGTTTTCCAGTTTGCGTTGTCGGTTTGCCTCGTGATCGGTACAATCGTGATCTATTCTCAATTCAAGTATTTGACTAACAAGAATTTAGGATATAACGATAAAAACCTTGTAAGCTTCGGTCTGGGACGTGGAGGGCCGGGTAATGAGGTAATGGAAGTCGTTCAGGACGAACTGAGGAATACGGCAGGGGTAGCATCGGTGGCCGCATTCAATGGAAACTATAACGGAACCGGCGCCAAAGTCGAAGGGCGCGAGATCGGCTTTGGTTACATTGGTGTGAACGACGATTTCCTAAGTACGCTGGAAATCCCGGTGCTGCAGGGCCGGAATTTTTCCAAAGCATTCCCGACAGATCCTGAGGAAGCGATTGTCGTCAATGAGGCATTTGTAAAGCAAGCCGGATTGAAAAATCCGATCGGGCAGGTGGTGGATTTTGAATGGAAGAAGAAGAAACTTAAAATCATCGGGGTGATCCGTGACTATCATTATGCTTCATTAAAAGATACGATTAAACCATTGGTACTCACCCAGGACCCGAACTATCGCGTTGGTACTATTTTCGCGAAACTCGACAGCAAGGATCTTCCCGCGACGATCAAAGCCATTGAAAAGGTTTTTAGAAATCATGTCAAAAACCTGCCTTTTGAATACAAATTCGAGGACGAAGCCAACCTGAAACGCTATGAAGCAGAGGCGAAATGGAAGCAGATGATCACGCTGGCGGCGGTCTTGTCGATTTTCGTTTCCTGCATTGGTTTGTTCGGTCTGGCTACTTTCAATGCAGAGATGCGCGTGAAGGAAATCGGTATCCGAAAAGTCCTGGGCGCGTCGGTAGCGAGCATTACCGCGCTGCTTTCACTGGATTTTGTCAAACTCGTCATTATTTCGATCATTATCGCGCTACCGATCTCCTATTACGGCGCGAATTTATGGTTGCAGGATTTTCCTTACCGCGTTTCGATGTCGTGGTCATATTTCGCCTGGGCGGCATTGCTGGCAATTACCATTGCGGTCCTCACGGTGAGTTATCAGAGCATCCGCACCGCGATGTTAGACCCTGTTAAATCCTTGAGAACGGAGTAGGGGGAGGATGAAGCTCCCTTCCCTCCATTCTCCATAATTTCTTTATCAATGCTAAAGAACTACTTCAAAATCGCGTTCCGTACGCTGTGGAAAAACCGGTTGTTTACGGCGATCAATGTGTTGGGTCTTTCGCTGGGCCTGGCCAGTGCCGGGGTACTGATCCTTTTTATTCAAAGGGGAATTACCTTCGATACCTTTCATAAGGACAGCGACCGGATCTATTTTGTACAAACGGCCGACGTTTCGGGACGTTATAACCAAACGGTCTACCCGATCCTGGAACAGATGGTAAAAACCTACCCGGAGATTGAAAGCGGTACGCACGTGCAAGGCTGGAACGACGTGTGGCTGAACCGGAAGGGCACGGATATTCAAAGTAAGACAAAGTATGTCGACAGTACTTTTTTTGATATTTTTTCCTTCAAACTGAAATACGGGAATGCCGCCAATGCATTGAAGCGGAAGCAATCGATCGTACTGGGCGATCAGGTGGCGGAGGCTTTGTTCGGGGACGTTAACCCGGTGGGCGAAACCGTAACCGTGGAGGATTCCATGTCTTTTACCGTTACAGGCGTGCTCGAACCGGTGCCTGCGAATTCCTCGATCCAGTTTGAAGTGCTACTCCCCATTGCCAATCTCGAAAACAACAAGGACTTTGCATCCGGAGCCGATTGGTACAACACCTTCGCTTCTGTATACCTCAAATTGCGGAAAAACGCGGATGCAGACAGGCTGGAAGCAAAGTTTCCCGCGTTCGTAAAAACGCATTTCCATACGCAGGGGCAAAAGCGTGAAATTCGCATTGCGCCGCTGGAAGAATATATCCATTACGAAAACCCCAACTTCCGCTGGATGATTTACGGTGCGATAACCATCGCGGTGTTCATTGTATTGATTATCAGTATCAATATGGTTAATCTGAACACTGCAATGTCGTTCACACGTGTAAAGGAAGTGGCAGTGAGGAAAGTGACCGGCTCTACACTCGGGCAGGTACTGGCGCAGTTCTGGACGGAATCGGCGCTGGTATTGATAGCATCGTTGCTGATTGCTGTCCTGTTTGGAATATTTTACCTGGTACCCCAGTTCAACGAATTCCGGCAGGGGAGGATGCAGCTCGTGGTGAACTGGCAGCAGGATTCGGCCACGTTCCTGACCTTAATGGGGATCATCGGCTTAATTGCTTTTATAGCCGGCACCATTCCCGCTGCATATCTGAATAAGCTGGATATCCGGGATACATTAAAAGGAAAACTATCAGGCAAACCCGGATCCGGGAACTGGACGCAGGGAACGCTGATCGTGGTTCAGCTGGTAATAGCCATTATCCTGGTCATCGGGGCGATCGCGGTCCGGTGGCAGATCAACTTCATGCGGCAGGCCGATACGGGTTTTAAAGGCGAGAACATTGTGGTCGTGTCGTCGGACCTGCAATATAAAGACGAGAATGCGGCCGTTCAGCAGTTTGTGCCTATTCTCAATGGTTTAAAACAAAACTCAAAAATTGAGAACATTGCCATTTCGGGCATCGTTCCGACGCGCTATTGGAGTAACTATAATGTGTATACGCCGGATGGCGAAACGCAGAAAAACATCCGTCTGCGCCACGTAAGCACCAGTACCAACTATGCCAGCACCTATAATATCCGGATGGTGGAGGGTCGGGATTTTTCAGAAGAGCTGGACAGGAATGGCGATCAGCATCCCGTGGTGATCAACGAGGCGGCCCGGAAAGCTTTCGGCTGGACGACGGCTGTTGGAAAAAGGCTTCGGCAGGGCAATAATATGGAGGTGTACACGGTCGTAGGCGTGATGAAGGACTTTCATTACGGTCCCTTGAAAGAGCGGATCGAACCGCTGCTGCATTGGTACAACGGCCCACCGAGCCTGAATAGCTACCTCACGTTGAAATTTGCGGATATTTCTCAGGCAAAAAGCGTGTTGGCCGGGCTTGAGAAGCAGATGAAGAAAATACCTTCCAAGCGCCCGTTCCGGTTTTTTTACATGCAGGAGGAGCTGAGCCGGCAATACAACGACCTCGACGGAATTTGGAAAATGGTCAATTTTGTGACGTTGTTGGCTATTGTCATTGCACTCGCAGGTATTTTCGGCCTAATATCGCTTGCGGCGAGCAAGCGTACGAAAGAAATCGGCATCCGAAAGGTACTCGGGGCCAATGTGCAGGGGATCGCAATGCTGCTTTCCCGCGATTTCATCATCCTGTTAATCATCGCCATGCTGATCGGGCTGCCGCTGGCTTACAGCTTCGTCGTCAAATACCTGGCAAGCTTCGAATATCACGTCCATTTGCCTTGGTACGTTTTCGGGCTGGTCGCATTGGGTGCATTGTTACTCACCGTTTTGACGGTTGGGTTCCAGGGTATCAAGGCTGCATTGGCCGATCCGGTGAAGAGTTTGCGGAGTGAGTAGGGGAAAACGGATTAGGGGGGCCGGATTGAAGGATATTCCTTAACTTTAAGAAAAAATGGCCTATGGAACTGAATAGAATCACTTTTGATCCTAATGTCATGGGAGGAAAGCCTTGCATCCGAGGGATGAGGGTAACTGTTGGAGCAATTGTCGGGCTTGTTGCGTCCGGCAGGAGTTTTGATGAAGTCCTGCAATTTTATCCATATCTCGAAGCACAAGACATTAGCGAAGCGCTGGCCTATGCTGCCTGGCGCGCAGATGAAATTGAAATCCCCTTCCAGGCTGCATGAAGATACTGATCGACATGAACCTGTCGCCAGTTTGGGTGAAGTACTTCGCTGAAAACGGATTGATATCGCAACACTGGTCCGAAATAGGCAAAGCTACCGACCCGGACAAAGTAATTTTCGAGTACGCGAAGAAAAACCGCTTTGTTGTATTTACCCATGATCTTGATTTTGGAACAATTCTGGCTGCAACGAATGCCAATTCACCCAGTGTTTTTCAGATCCGGAGTCATCATTTACTGCCCGAGATCATCGGTCCGACAGTATTGAAATGTCTCAAAGAATACAGTGAATTTTTGAAGTCGGGATGTTTAATAACATTATTCGACCAAAAATCGAAAATCAGATTATTACCACTCAACTAATTCTCTTTGCGTAATCGAACAAGAGTGTCCAGTTTCGGACACTCTTGTTGCTTTGTATGGTATTTAATTAGTTGATTATAAGGTAATTACACTGGTGTTTTGTGATTGGTATAATTATTCATTCCAAAAAACCGGAATGCAATCCTTAACCTAGCCATGATCAAAAACTATCTGAAAATTGCTTGGAGAAATGTCTTGAAAAACAAGATGTTCTCCTTTATCAATGTCTTCGGCCTGTCGGTCGGGATGACCTGCTGCATGCTCCTGCTGCTTTATATACTGAGCGAGACTTCGTTTGATAAGCATCAGGAGCATGTTAGCGAACTGTACCTGGTGCGCTCGGAGAACGTACAGCCCAATGGAGAGAAAATGGATAATCCCCGCGCGCCGGCGCCTTATGCGGGCGCGCTGAAGGCCGAGTATCCCGAGGTCGTGCAGGTGACCCGCCTCTGGCAGAACTTCCTCGAAGACAAGGCATTGCTGACGGTGGAAAGGGCCGGAAAAAATCCGCTCTCATTTTACGAAACCAAAGGTACGCACGTCGATTCGACGTTTTTCGACGTTTTTACCTACCAGTTTGTGGAGGGCGACAAGCGGACCGCGCTTGACGATCCGCATTCGATCGTGCTTTCCGATGTGGTAGCCAAAAAGCTCTTCGGCAGCGAACCCGCATTGAACCGCACGGTAAAAGTCGGCGGGAAAACGGGACATAATGATAACTTCAAAGTAACC
>CBIHPQ010000137.1:0-15161 GCA_966211825.1 uncultured Dyadobacter sp.
AGAATATCATGAGTGTAGCACCAGTCCGCATGCAGCCATATTTCTACCGGAGCGCAGGCGGCGCCGAAGCCGATCTGGTTCTGGAATTCGCCGATGGTAAAAAGTGGGTAATAGAAATCAAAAGAAACTCGGCGCCCAGCTTGTCCAAAGGATTTTACATCGCCTGTGAAGACATTCAACCCGATAAAAAGTTTGTCATTTATTCGGGAAAAGACACATTTCCAATGGGCGACGGTGTAATTGCTACTTCGCTCAACGCTGTTATGCAGGAAATAATGGGTGTGTAAAGTGTATTGAAAAAAGCTGGCACAAATGTTGGAGCATTTTTAATGCTAACAATTCAAAACTAAATTACCCTTGACCAAATCCCGCGGACATAGCATTGTAGAGCAATGGTTTAAAGATAAAAAGTGGAAGTGGGCGGCTTTTCAGAAGGAGGCGGCTGCGGCTTACCTGGCGGGGAAAAGTGGGTTGGTGAATGCGCCCACGGGAAGTGGGAAGACTTATTCGCTCTGGCTGCCGATCCTGATCAGGCATATTAATTCTCTTCCAAAAAAGCCTCTCAAAACGAAAAAGGGTCTCCAAGTGCTCTGGATCACACCTCTTCGGGCGCTTTCCAAAGACCTTTTCCGGAACATGGAAATGGCGGCGCTGGAAATGAACCTCACCTGGCGCGTAGGCATACGTACAGGCGACACGGGCACGCGGGAGCGCAACGAGCAAAAACGGCAAATGCCCGACGCCCTCATTATCACGCCGGAGAGCCTGCACATGCTTTTTACACAAAAAAATGCCTCCGAATTCTTCAAAAACCTGCATACCGTCGTGATCGACGAGTGGCATGAGCTCATGGGCAGCAAGCGCGGCACGCAAACCGAACTGGCCCTCGCGCGGCTCCGGACCATTAACCCCGGTTTGCAGACCTGGGGCATTTCCGCAACCATCGGAAACCTGGAAGAAGCCCGCCAGGTACTGCTCGGCATGCATTTCCCGGAAGAGAACGCTGTAACGATCAAGGCCAATACCGAGAAGAAAATCCTCGTCGAAAGCATTATCCCGGAAAGGGTGGAAACGCTGCCATGGTCGGGTTACATGGGGATAAGGCTGGTGGATAAGGTGGTGGAAGTGGTGAACAAGAGCCGCACGACGCTCCTGTTTACCAATACGCGATCGGGGACGGAGATCTGGTACCGCACCATTATCGAAAAATACCCTGAATTCGCAGGCATTATGGCCCTGCACCACGCCTCGCTCGATCGGGAGATCCGCGATTGGGTGGAGGAAGCATTGCACGACGAGCGTTTGAAACTGGTCATTTGTACTGCTAGTCTGGACTTAGGCGTCGATTTTCGGCCGGTAGACACGGTCATTCAGGTAGGAAGTCCCAAAAGCATTGCACGGTTTGTGCAGCGTGCAGGCCGGAGCGGGCACCAGCCGGGAGTGGATAGCAAAATTTATTTTTGTCCTACCAATGCTTTGGAACTGATTGAAGCGGTTTCCTTGCGGGAAGGTGTAATCAAAAACATGATCGAAGACCGGCCGCCGGTTGCTCATGCATTCGATGTGTTGGCTCAATGGATGATCACATTGGCAGTGGGCGAAGGGTTCGATGAAGCGCAACTTTACGAAGAAGTCCGGAGTGCTTACGGTTATCAATATCTCAACCGCGAGGAATGGGAGTGGCTTCTGGGATATATCACCACGGGTAGTTCGTCACTCACGGTTTATGACGAATACAAGAAGGTGGAGCGCGTCAACGGCCGTTATGTAGTGACCAGCCGGCGTATTTCTCACCGGCATTTGCTGAGTATGGGTACAATCGTGTCCGAAGTTTCGCTCAAAGTGAAGTTGCAAAGCGGCAAATACCTTGGCGCGGTGGAAGAATCGTTTGTTACCTGGATGAAGGCCGGCGACGTTTTTTTCTTCGCAGGCATGAGCGTGGAATTTGTACGAATCCATGAAATGACCGTAACTGTAAAAAAGGCCGAAGGCAAGAAAGGTTACCTCGTGCGCTGGGCAGGCGGACGGATGCCGCTATCTTCCCAACTCTCCGCATTCATCCGCGAGCGCCTGGCCGACGCCATCGAAAACCCGCATAAGGAAGTGGAACTGGCCAAAATGCAGCCATTACTCGAATTGCAGGCGAAGCGGTCGATGATTCCCAAAACCAATGAATTGCTGATTGAGCAATGCGAAACCCGCGAGGGATATCATATATTTATATTTCCGTTCGAAGGGCGGCTGGTGCATGAGGGGATGTCGATTTTGCTGGCTTATCGGATCAGTCAGCTGCGGCCGATCACGTTTTCGGTGGCGATGAACGATTACGGTTTTGAGTTGTTAAGTGATCAGTATGTCGATATAGCCGAAATCCTTGGAGAAACAGACCTTTTTTCAACCAAGCATCTCGTCGATGACATTTACCAGAGCGTGAATGCGACGGAAATGGCAAAGCGGAAATTCCGGGAGATTGCCGCCATCGCAGGGCTAATGTTTCAGGGGTACCCGGGCAAATATGTCAAAACCAGGCAATTGCAGGCGTCCAGCTCGCTGCTTTTCACGGTGATGAGCAAGTACGAGGACAATAACCTGCTGATCAAGCAGGCATACCAGGAGGTTTTGACCTACCAGCTCGAAGAAGTCCGCATGCGCCAGGCGCTTGCCCGGATCGAGCATCAGAAAATAGTGATACAAAACACCGACAGGCCCACGCCATTTTCGTTCCCGATCATGGTCGACCGGCTCCGGGAACAATTAACTTCGGAAAAACTGGACGACAGGATCCAGAGAATGATCAAACAGTACGGTAATGCAGATTGAGATCAGAGGCAACCATTTTATATTATTGACGCAGCGGGCGATTTTTTGGGAAGAAACGCAGACATTACTGATCGGGGACCTGCATTTAGGGAAAATCACGCATTTCAGAAAAGAAGGGATTGCCATCCCGCAAAATGCTGCAGCCAACAACTTTGAGCGGCTCAATGAGCTCGTCGGGCAAACCGGCGCGACCCGCATCATCTTCCTCGGCGACCTTTTTCACAACGAATACAATGCCGAATGGGAAACCTTTTGCGCCTGGCGTTCCGAACACCATTACATAGAAATGATCATTGTCATGGGCAACCACGACATCCTGCCTGTAAGCTTTTTTCTCGAATGCGATATGCAGGTGTATATGAATGATTATGAAGAAGATATATTTATTTTCACCCACCATCCAAAAGTAGAATTCGACCCCGCAAAATTCGTTTTCGCCGGCCACGTGCACCCGGTTTTCACCTCCTACGGCAAAGGCCGCCAAAGCGTACGGCTCCCCTGTTTCGTAATCGACAAGCACCAGGCAATCCTGCCGAGCTTCGGGGTATTCACCGGCGGGTATCAAATGGGGCTGGCCGATGACCGGAAGATTTACATTACGACGGAGACGCGGGTTTTTTCTGTCTGTTAGGAGTTGAATGAGATGTTTATAACAAAACCGGAAAAATATGGAATCTGATTCCATATTTTTCTTCTATTAATGTTTATTTGATTTAGTGTCATGTAGAGTTTTCTACAAAATTTATTCAAAAATAAACCCGTTAAGGCTCGTATGTGATGATGGTTTCAATTCTGAATTTCCCAAATTCAACCAATATCTCCCTCATTCGTTTCTCTGAGACACCTCCGCCATGTGTGTAGTCGCGCCATGCAGAAACCGGTTTTCCCTTTTTATACCGGTTGTAATTGAGTGAAAGCTCGTCGCTGGCAAACGCAATTTGAAATTGTCATTTTGTTCAATAAATTTGATTGTTCACGTAACCTGATCAAATTCCTATAATGAACGATAAAGCATTGTCTGATGTGCGCAACATTGCGGAGCGGGCACTTGAAAAACTGCTCGCGCAGACGGGTTTTAAAGGCGAATGGCGAGCTAATACGGGCAAGGAGAATTTCGACGGAGACCTCGTTCTCACACTTCCTATGGGCAAGATCAGTTTTCGGGCAGAAGAGAAAAAAACGGTTAGACAGCAACAGTTGCCCGATATTTTCTCACGCGCCGAGCACAATGTGCCTTTCATACTGATTGCGGAGGAGCTTTTTCCAAAGCTTAAAGAACAATTACGGGCAAGGCAGATCGCTTATCTTGACGGTGCAGGAAATTTTTTTCTATCTCTAAATGGGCATTACATCTGGATAGATGGCAATAAGTCTTCGAAAACAGAGAGGCCTGCGAGAAATAGAGCATTTACAAAAGCAGGGTTGAAAACTATTTTCCATTTGCTCACCCAAGAGAGCTTTTTGAAAACAAATCATCGTGAAATCGCTACCCGTTCACGAGTCGCTTTGGGTAATATTGGATTGATAATTAACGGGTTAAAGGAAAATGGATTCTTGGTGGAGCTAAACAGGAGAGAGGCGATCTTAAAAAATAAAAGACTATTATTGGACAGGTGGATCGACGGCTACCAGCACATTTTGAAGCCGTCGCTGTATGTCGGCGCATTCGAATTTGTGGAAAAGCCTGCCCGTGAGGACTGGAAAAACCTGCCATTACTCCCAGGAGATAATTGGGGAAGTGAAGCCGCCGCAGAGATATTGACAGACTATTTGAATGCAGAGGACCTGACATTATACACCAAGTATTCCAGGGCGGAAATCATGAAGCACTGGAAGCTCTTGCCTGCGAAAAACGGGAGTCTGCATGTCTACCGAAAATTTTGGGATGTGGGTGACAGTAACACTGACCTCACTCCACACCTGATCACTTTCGCGGATTTGGTGACAATGCATGACCCGAGATGCTCGGAGGCAGCTGAAATTATTTACGACACACACCTGAAAATACTGTTTGATGAACATCCCTCAACTCAAAACCCTTTTCGATACACTTGAAACTACTTTTGAATCGCTCGGAATAGATTATTACCTGATCGGCGCGCTTGCAAGGGAGGTCTGGTACCGCAGGGGTGATGTTCGTTTCCGGGCAACCAGGGATGTGGACTTTGCAATATTGGTGGGCCGGTATGCGGAGTTCGAAATGGTAAAGGACCGACTGAGAAATCAGGGTTTCCACGGGGTTGAGGCAAATGAATTTGTATTATTCGCGCCGAATGGATTGCAGGTGGATATTTTGCCTTTTAGCCATGTGGAAGAAAATATTGTCGCGAGTGTTCATGGAACTGGGCTAACCAGTATGCATATCTGCGGGCTTGGTGATGTCTTTAAATGTGGCACCCGGCATGTAGAGTTGGAAACCGGAAATAGATTCAAAGTCGCGACGCTTCCGGCTATTGTTCTGTTGAAAATAATTGCATTCGACGACCGGCCCGAAGTCCGGCAAAAAGACGCGCGTGATATCGCCAACATCATTATCAATTTTTTTAATCTTAATACCGACCTGATTTACCGGGATCATCATGATCTGTTTGGCGACGCAGATATGAGCCTGGAAATACTTTCATGCACAGTTATAGGACGTGAAATGAAGAAGATCGCTGCCCTCAATCCTGTACTTCAAAAACGTATAATCGTAATCCTGCAACAACACATCAGTGATTTCGGACAGAGCACCTTCCTTCTCCAAATGGTTTATGAATGCAAACGGGATTTGACAGAAGTGCGACTGTTCCTTAACAGTATATTACTG
Organism: uncultured Dyadobacter sp.; assembly: GCA_966211825.1. Taxonomy (GTDB): domain Bacteria; phylum Bacteroidota; class Bacteroidia; order Cytophagales; family Spirosomataceae; genus Dyadobacter. Next base: position 5,630 of record CBIHPQ010000137.1, read on the forward strand.
GGAATGGGTTAACCTGCAGCTAATTCTTTCAACCCCAAACCATTAGACTCCCCCATTGGCGCGGTTTTATAACTAATCCCAACAAACCGGATACAAATGCCATGGCGGAAATGATCGATATCAAAGTCAACGGAAAGCAGCATCGCGTGGAGGCGGAGGCCGATATGCCGTTGCTGTATTTGCTGCGTAACAAGCTGGAACTGAATGGTCCGAAATATGGCTGCGGGATCGAGCGGTGCGGGAGTTGTATGGTCTTGCTGAATGGGAAGGCGATGCCTTCGTGCGTGATTCCCGGGGCAGCGGCGGCGGCCTATGAAGTGACTACCTTGGATGGCCTCGCGCAGGATGGGGAGCTTGACATTGTGCAAAAGGCCTTTATCGATGAGCAAGCGGCGCAATGTGGGTATTGTATGAATGGAATGATCATGTCGGCGAAGGCTTTGCTTTCGGAAAATCCTAAACCTTCGGATGCGGAGATCCGGCAGGCGCTCAACCGCGTCCTATGCAGGTGCGGGACACATACGCGGATTATCAACGCGGTTAAAAAGGCGGCGGCGCAAATGAACGGGACTCAAAACAGTGGAAAACTATGAATGCGCCTGAAATCCCCGGAATAGCCGGGGCATTGAAAACGAACCGCCGGGAGTTTTTGCGGACTTCGGGAAGGTTGCTAATCGGCTTTCAAATGCTGCCGCTGGGCGGGCTGGTACCAGGCGATCATGCCGCGCCACATCCTGTCGCGGGCAATGGAAAGACGATCGATTCGTGGCTGAAATTCGATTCGGAGGGTATTCTGACGGTTATCACAGGCAAAATGGAGCTGGGACAAGGCATTCGGACGGCCTTAATGCAAATGGCCGCCGAAGAGCTGGACATACCGATGGATCGCGTCCGCATTGTCATCGCCGACACTGCCCAAACGCAGGACGAACGCTACACGGCCGGGAGCGGGTCGATCGAAGGGAGCGGTAACTCGATCCGCCAGGCAGCTGCCGAAGCGAGGCGGATATTGCTGAAACTGGCCGCCGACCGGTTCAATACCAGCGCCGAAAAACTTGCGATGGCAGACGGTATCGTAAAATATGAAGCAAAAGAGGTTAGGTACGCTGATTTAATAAAAGGAAAACAGCTTGAAACGGAAGTTACAGGCAATGCACCGCTGAAAAAGCCTTCGGAATATAAACTGATCGGAAAGCCGATAGCGCGGAACGATATTGCCCAAATGGCGGCTGCGAAACCTTATTACATTCAGGATATGCGCCTGCCCGGGATGGTGCACGCGCGGGTGTTGCGCCCGCCCACGTACAACGCGAAGCTCGTTTCCATCCCGGAAGAGGAAGTTTTGAAACTGCCCGGTGTGAGCCAGGTGGTGGTGAATGGGAGCTTTGTGGCCGTTGTGGCGGCGGATGAATTTCAATGCATTAAGGCATTGCGATTGCTGCGGGAGAAGGGTAAATGGGATAGCCCGCCGTTGACGCCTTTGCCCGGAGCGCTTTATGAGGCTATTTTGGACAAAAATGCCGCGACAGAAACCGTTGAGGAAAAAGCAAATGTGGAAAAAAGCCTGGCCGACGCCCCGGTGACGCTGGAAGCGGTTTACAAAAGACCTTACCACATGCACGGTTCAATCGGTCCGTCGTGCGCGATTGCGGAGTGGAAAGACGGGCAGCTCACGATCTGGTCGCATAGCCAGGGCGTGTATCCGCTTAGGAAAACGATTTCGAATCTGTTGAATTTGCCCGAAGACAAGATCCGCATTATCGGAACGCCCGGCTCGGGTTGCTACGGCCATAATGGTGCGGATGATGTCGCCGGCGACGCAGCGCTGATCGCCATGCAGGTGCCCGGCAAGCCCGTGCGCGTGCAATGGATGCGCGAGGACGAGCACCAATGGGAGCCCTATGGTTCGGCTATGGTGCTCAGTATCAAAGCTGGCCTCGACCGGGATGGCCGCGTGAGTGCCTGGCAGACGGAAATATGGTCGGATACACATTCGACGCGTCCGGGTGGAAATGCCGGACACCTGATTGCGGCCCGTGATCTTGAAAAACCATTCAGTTTTAAAACCGGCGGGTTTTCCGGCGGTAGTCACCGTAATTCGGTGCCGTTGTATGAGTTTGGTGCTCAAAAAATTGTCCTTCACGACTTCAAAGGCCCATTGCGCACATCGGCATTGCGCAGCTTGGGCGCATATGCGAACATTTTTGCATTGGAATCTTTCATGGATGAGCTGGCAGTCAAGGCCGGGAAAGATCCGGTCGCATTCAGGCTGGCCCATTTGAAAGATGAGCGGGCAAGGGCGGTGATTGAGTTGCTGGTTGAAAAGGGAGGATGGAGGAAAGGGAGGAAAGGGAGGAAAGGGAGGAAAGGGAAGAAAGGGAATTTTGGCGAAGGGTTTGCATTTGCCCGGTATAAAAACAACGCAGCTTACTGTGCGGTGAAAGCGGAGGTTTTGATTGATCCGGCCAGGAAAACTTACAGGGTTACGAAATTGAGCAGCGCCATTGACGCAGGGCAGACCATCAATAGTACCGGGGTGATCAACCAGACTTCCGGTGGGCTGATCCAGGCGGCGAGCTGGACAATGTTGGAAGAAGTACTTTACGATCAGCACGGCATTACCAGCACTTCCTGGGACAAATACCCGATCCTGCGCTTCGAAGACGTGCCCGATACCGAGGTGTTCCTGATTGACCGGCCGGAACTGGAACCGATGGGAGCGGGCGAAGCGGCGCAAGGCCCAACGGCCGCTGCGATTGCCAACGCCATTTTCCACGCCACCGGCAGCCGCCTGCGCGAGCTTCCATTGTTGCCGGAAAAGATCGATTGGAAAAAGCTTAGCTGATAGCCGCGTGCTTCGGCGCAACTTGTAAATGTTGACTAATGACGCGGATCAGTTCCTCCGCTTTGAAAGGCTTGGTAACAAACCCGCTGAAATTGCATGCCACGATTTCAGGCGTCGTTTCGGCGAAGGTATCGGCTGTAAGGGCGATCACCGGCACATTACGGTACCTTGGATAAGAGCTCTGGATCTTTTTCATAGCCGTTACGCCATCCATTACCGGCATTTGAATATCCATTAATATCAGGTCATAATCGCCGGTTTCGAGCGTGTGCAGCACGTCTTTTCCATTATTGCAAATCACAAACTCGGCTTCCCATTTGTTCAGCAGATGTTTGAGCAAAATCTGGTTGGCGAGAATGTCTTCGGCGGCCAGAATGCGGTAGCCTTTAAGTGACAGTGTCGGCGGTGCATCCGCTTTTTCCTCCTCGTAAGAAGTACTTCCCTTGCCAAAATTGAGGATTACCGTGAATGTGCTTCCCTCGCCAAGTTTGCTTTGGGCCGAAATGGACCCGTTCATTAGCTGCGTGATCTTCCGGGTAATGCTTAGCCCAAGCCCCGTGCCGCCAAAGTTCCGCACCGCATTGTTGTTGTGCGCTTGCGAGAAACTGTCGAAAATGACGTTTAGTTTATCCTCTGAAATGCCTATTCCTGAGTCGGATACATCTATTCTGAGATCGATGTTTTCGCCCCGGTCTTTTTCGAGATGCACGTTAACTTTTACGAAACCGCCTTCCTCGGTGAATTTGATGGCATTACCGATCAGGTTGACCATGATCTGGTTGAGGCGGTAAGGGTCGCCCATGACGATCTGCGGAACGTCGCGGCTGCAATGGAAGGTAAAATCAATGGACTTTTCCCGAGCACGTATTTCGAAGGTTTTCATCAGATATCCCAACTTTTCGCGCAGGTCGAACTCGAAACTTTCCAGACCGAACTTTCCGGCTTCAATCTTGGAGAAATCAAGGATGTCGTTCAGGATAACCAGTAGATTATCAGCAGAATACTTAATGGTATTTAAGTACTGTTGCTCCTGTCCGGTAAAGCCGCTCGACAACAGCAGGTCCGTAAATCCGATGATCGCGTTCATCGGCGTGCGGATTTCGTGGCTCATCGTCGACAGGAAATCCGATTTAATACGCGTCGCTTCTTCGGCATCTTTTTTGGCCTGTATCAGCTCCTGTTCGGCAATTTTGCGGGAAGTAATGTCAATCGCCGTGCCCAGCACTTCCTGCACCCGGCCCCTCGCATTCCTTTTGAACGGCACTTCACGGGTGATGATCCAGATTTCCGAACCGTCCTTGTGTTTCAGCCTGAATTCCTTCTCCACCACTTCCGTATCCTTCACGTGGTAGCGCATATAATTGTAATGCTTCCGGAAAGTATACTGGTCCTGGTCGTTGATAATCAGCGCGAGGCCCTTTCGGGAATCGGTTTCCACCTCGCATTCCGAGTAGCCCAGTATCTTCCATATTTGTTTGTTATGAAAAATATTGGTCCATTTTTCAATATCAATCACATAAATAATATTGGGAGAGAGAAGTGCCACTTTATTGATAAACTCCTCTTTTTCAGCCAATTCATGCTCAGCTACTTCCCTTCCCTTCTCCATTTCGAGCATCTGGCTCATCGTATGAAAGGCCTTTGTCAGTTTTTCGGAATTGATCTCCGATTTAGGAAAATAATCCAGCGCACCAGCCTTCATCATTTCGACGGCAATGCGTTCATCACCATGCGACGTAAGCACGATCACGGGCAGGTGGGGCGCCCGCTCCTTCACGGTTTTCAGCAGTTCGAGCCCGTTGGTTTTGGGTAGCTGGTAATCGAGAAAAATGCAGCCGGGCGTCCATACGTCGAGCATCTTAAGCGCCTCCTCGGCATACTTGCATATTCTGATTTCTCCTGTTTCAACTTGTGCCCTGCTGATCGCACGGCTCAGTTTCATGGCGTCGATATCGTCGTCTTCAACAAGCAGAATGGATAGAGGGGGCATAAAAAGTTGGCTTATAGTGGTGGATGGTCGCTATTGAGGGTATTCGCAAAGTGTCCAGTAGCTGTTCAGAGTGGATACCGCGGCAATGAACCGGTCCATTGACAACGGTTTGAGGATGTAGCCGGCGACGTTCAGGTTAAATGCTTCGATCTTGTCGCTGTCTTCGTTGGAGGTCGTCATCACAAACACCGACAGTGAACTGAGCGTCGGGTCCTGCCGGATCTCTTTCAGGAATTCAATACCCCCCATTTTGGGCATGTTAAGGTCCAGCAACACTATTTTCGGCTTCGGATATTCCAAATTTTCGGAGCGGAGCAATGCCAGCGCCTCAATGCCGTTGGATGCGACAACGAGCTGGTTCGATATATTGTTCTTTTTGAATGCCCGCTTGACATTCATCACATCTACTTCATCATCTTCTACCAGGAGTATGGTCATCGGTACAGGATTGGGAAAGGACATTTCGTTTAATTTGATATTAGTTTTAATTGGGTTATTTGACATGCTCGATGTCTTTTGCTTCGTTTTTTGGCCAGTTAAAAAGGAATGTCGTCCCTTCGCCCATGACCGTTTCGATCCGGATCTCGCTATGTTTTTCGTCGAGGATTTTCTTCACAATGGCGAGCCCTACACCGGTACTTTCCAGCTCGTCGCGCGCTTGCAACGTTTGGAAAATAACAAATATACGCTCGTGGAACTCAGGGCTGATGCCTGGGCCATTGTCGCCTACATAAAACGCAAATTGGCTGCCCAGGTCTTTCCAACCGACGGTGATGTTGATCCCGGCTTTGTCATTGTATTTAATACCATTGGAAATCAGGTTTTGCAGGATCTGGGTCAATGCGATTTTCTCCGCTTCGATCTCCATGCCCGCATCACCTTCAATGTGGAATGAAAGCGGTTTTTTGGTACTGAACGATTCGCAAAGCTCGTCTACGAGGCTCTTGATCAGGAATTTTTCCTTCACGGTTTTCATACGACCGGCGCGGGAGTAAGACAGGATTCCGTTGATCAGGTTCTCCATCCGGTGCACACGCCCGCGCAAAAGCCTGAACTGGTTCTTCGTGTCACCTTCCAGCATGTCGGCAATATCCTCCTCGATCCACTCCGAAAGGTTATTGATTGCCCGCAGCGGCGCTTTCAGGTCATGACTTACGACATACGCAAACTGGTCCAGCTCTGCATTGATCCGTTCCAGGTCGTTGGTGTAGGATTGCAGTTTGGTTTCGGCGGTCACGCGCGCCGTCACATCCGCGAGCGTACCCGTGAAGCCGATATGCGCCCCATTGGAATAATAAGGGCTCAGCGAAATGCCCAGCCACTTTTCCTGCCCGTCGGCGGTGATCATTCGCAGCGTATCTTCCTTGCTTTCTGTTTCTGTTGTGAGTATTTCAACCAGCTTTTCCCGGGATTCGAGCGACGGGAAAAAACCTGTAAAAGGCTGTCCGAGACTGGCATTCACAGGGTAGCCCGTAATGCTTTCCCAGGCCTGGTTGAGGTAGGTAAAATTCCCCTCCCGATCGAGCTGCACGAGCACTTCGGAAATGCTGCCCACTACTTCTTCGAGCCTCTTGCTGGTAACGGCAGCTTCTTCCGTTTTTTCCTGCGCAATGCGGCTCAGCTCGCGGTTGGCCTTGAAAAGCTCACCGGAACTTTGTTCCAATATGAGTTCCATCCGCGTAAGATCGTCCTGGTATTCGGTATATGCTTGATTTACAGCCAGCAAAAAATCCTGCATGCCTGGGTGTTCGGCCAGTTCAGAAGGTAATGATTTTCTGACCTGCCGTTTCAGGAGCCGGTGGTAATTGGTTTCGGTCAGTTCGAGCGTTTGCATTGGTTATTCTCGGAAAGTGGTAATGGTCATGGTCTGGTTATGCAGCTCGCACAACGAATCGCGGTTGAACGGCGCCAGCTCCCCGTAGGAGTAAAAGCCGGTCATAACCGGGCCGTCCAGTACTTCCGAAACGCATTCGACCTCTTCTTCCACCATTTGTTTCAATACCAGCTTACGTCCGACACAGCTTACCAGAATCGCGAAATCCGGGTTATTATTCAAGCCCCGCGCCGCTTCCTGCGCTGCTTCCTCGGCGCCGTTGATAAGCCGGTCGTTATTGGCCTTCATTAATCTGACAAACGACCCCTCAGGAATATCGCCCGCGAACGTGAGGCTCTTTTCGTCCTCATTGATACCCAAAATGGTACGCACGAGGGGCGCACGGTCCTCGCTATCGCGCATGCTCAGCGGGAACAGCAAGCCAGAGGCGGGCAGGTCCTTCGCTTTATCGCCCAGGAACGATTTGTAAAGGTCCAGCGCCGGCTCGCCGTCTATTTCATAAAGGATATTGTCTTTGGAACGGGTCACTCGTCTGTCGAGCCCGAAACTATCCCAGCCACCTCGCGAACCGAAGCCGATCGAAAGTTTCTCACCATAAAAGCCAATAGCGGCAACACTTTCGGTTGCTACTTTTCCATCGGGCTCTATAATTATCGTACGGGCGAAATGCGAGCCGTCGCCGGCCAGTCCGCCGGTGATCGTAACACCGTCCGTCAAACCTTCCGTCATGCCTTTCACAAGGTCGGTACCGTTCACTTTCAGGCCGTCGGATATGACGAAAACGTGTTTAAGGCCGCTGGCCGGAAGTTTGGAAACGAGTTGCTTTCCGGCTTCCGAACTATCGAAGGCAATTTCTTCCAGACTGATTTTGGAGCTTTTGATCGAAGCCTCATCAAATGCGATCCCGGTAACAATGACGGAATGGTCCCTTACCGACTCGTTGGCGATCTCCCCGGCTGTGGAACATCCGGAAAACAGGGCATCAGGGTATTGCAACGCCAGCTGGCCCGAAATGCTCGTAGTTTCAAGCAGTTCCCGATCGCCGAAAATAAATAGCAACTGTGGGGAAAATGAGAACGGGATTTCAGACGGCCGATCGGAATAGACAAACTGTTCAATCTGCATAGATACAGGAGGTTGCGGCTTTTTAATTCGATCTACAATTTACATAAAACTTTTGAGAACGAATTAATTTTACGCTTGGCGCTGCACAGCTATGGTAAACCAGTTTTTACTACGAAATAGATGGAAATGAAATTCCCTTGATCTTACGGAATAGTTCTACGGCATAGAGGTCGGTCATACCAGACACAAAATCGAGAACGGTCTGGATCCTTGCATAAGGATCTGTTTTTGTTGTAATAAACTGCTTGGGGATCAGGTCCACCAGCTTGCGCGTGTAATGGGAATTGTTATGGAGATAGGCCGGTACAAATTCTTCGAGCAAGCCCCCCATTACCTTATAACCCGCCACTTCGATCTGCACGACCGACGAGTAGTTGTAGATTTTCTGGATTGAAATCCGTTCGATCTCCTTCATGGCCGTCCGGTGCGGCTCGGGGATGCGATCGATCAGACTCGCATTGAAATCGCCTTTGAGAATGCTTTCCTGCTCATGGATAAACAGTTCCGAACAAGCGCCAATAAGTGTACTGATCGATTTGGCACGCAGCAGACCTATTTTGGCATCATCATCTTCAATGTCGGCCAGGCGGCCGGGCATTCGCGGGTCGTTGCAGAGTGCGAGCAGCAGGGCTTCCACCTCCTGGTACGAGAGGATTTTGAGGCGGTGGGCATCTTCCAGATCGATGATATTGTAACAAATATCGTCGGCAGCCTCCACCAGATACACGAGGGGATGGCGTTTGTAAACCACCGGCGATTCTGAGACTTTTAACAGGTCGAGCTCGGTTGCAATTTTCTGAAATCCAGCCTGCTCGGATTGGAAGAAGCCGTATTTCTTGGTATAAATATTAGCTTTGCGATGCCCTGCCACCGATTCGCAGGGATACTTGGCGATGGCAGCGAGCGTAGAGTAGGTCAATGCGAAACTGCCGTAACCTTTGCCCGCGTACGGGTGCGTGAGAATGCGGATCGCGTTGGCATTGCCTTCAAAGTGTGTCAGATCGGCCCATTGCGCTTCACTGACCTCATTTTTGTATTTCAAACCATCGCCATCCGTAAAATAATGCGAAATGGCGGCCTCGCCTGAATGCCCGAAAGCGGGGTTGCCGAGGTCGTGCGCAAGGCAGGCAGCCGAGACGATATTACCAATCTCGCTGATCAGCGGCAGGTCGTCGTCGATTTGCTGGTTTTGGGTTTTTAAATTGTTATAAAACATCCGTCCGAGCGACTTGCCTACGCTGGCTACTTCGAGGCTGTGGGTGAGTCGGTTATGGACAAAAATGCTTCCTGGAAGTGGAAAAACCTGCGTTTTGTTCTGCAACCGGCGGAAGGGCGAGGAAAAGATCAGCCGGTCGTAATCGCGCTGGAACTCCGAGCGGGCCTCGGTCGGATCTGAATTGTACTTGTCTTCGCTGCCCCAGCGTTTCGCCGACAGCAATTTTTCCCACTTCATCATATTTTTTCGAATAAACGGCAAAACTAATGGCTTTCGGGGAAAATGTGGAGGGAAAGACGCGCAATGCGGGTTTCAGGTAGAAACCGGCGGCATACCGGCTTTTAACTCAGTAACAGATAAGGATTTATTTCAAACCGAAACGATATGAAAAAGCTAGCATGGTGTTTGCTTTTTGCCGCTATTTCAATGGCACCGGGCATACAGGCGGCATCCGGAGGGATTCTGCCCGTAGCTCCCGCGGGAGACAACAATGAAGACCTCGCCCGCGAAATGCGCGATGCC
>CBIHPQ010000138.1:0-15116 GCA_966211825.1 uncultured Dyadobacter sp.
ATTTATATCTGTTATGCTTCAAAATAACAAAAGTGAATCTGTTTTATTAAATTTTGAAGCGGGAATTTTGTGGCGTTCCATGTAAAACGGCTATGAAAGGCAATCTGACGGCATATCTTGCATTATTAATGGTGTGTTTCTTTTGGGGAACAACCTACCTGGCAGCGCGCATCGGCGTGGCAGGCTTTCCGGCCTTGTTTTTTATGGGTTTTCGAAATGTGGTCGCGGGCGTATTGTTGCTCGGGTTCCTGGCACTTCGAAACCGGTCGTTTCCCTGGACTTTGGCTGATATCCGCTTGCAGCTAGTTCCGGGCTGGTGTATGATCACTTTCGGGACGGGCCTTGTCGGCTGGTGCGTCCAGTTTATCCCGAGCGGCCTCGCGGCTTTGCTCTACGCGACGGTGCCGCTTTTTACCATCATCATCAACGTCCTCGCACGGAAAGAGGAGCGTGTGAATGCGCACGTGGCAATAGGCGTCATGCTGGGGCTTGCGGGGGTAATGCTCGTTTTCAGGGATAATATCGAATATCTTGCCAACCGGAACTCGTTGCTGGGTATCTGCGTGACGCTGGCTTCGTGCGTATCGTGGTGCCTGGGCGGGCTGTATACTAAAAGTTTCCCGGGTAAAACAGACTCGTTTTTCAATGCCGCGATCCAGATGACAGCTGGCGGGGTAGGACTATTTGTCCTGAGCGCCTTCCATGAGGATTGGACGAATTTACCTGTTATGCAGCCGCAATCGGTACTGGCGCTGCTGTACCTGATCTTTTTCGGCTCGATCCTGGCTTTTGCTTCGTATCTGTTTGCCATGTCCAGGCTACCGGCAGGCTTGGTGTCGATTTATGCGTACATTAATCCGCTGGTGGCCCTGGTTTTAGGTTTTTTTATATTGGATGAAAAGATTACCTGGCTTACGGCGCTGGCATTCGCCGTTACATTGGGCGGGGTTTTTATGGTGAACAGGGGTTACCAGCTTCAAAAGAGAAAAAATGCATTAACCTTAATAAACAGTCATGACTAGGGATATCTTCATCACATTGTTCAGCCGCGACCTCAAAAAGCTCCGGAAGGAAATCGAACAGTACCATTCGGAAACTGCGTTGTGGACGCCTTTGCCCGGGACGATCAACCCGGGCGGTAACCTGTGCCAGCATTTAATCGGGAATTTACGCACATACGTGGGCCTCACGCTGGGCGGGCATGCGTACGTACGCGACCGTGACGCAGAATTTAATCAGAAGACATTTACCCATCAGCAAATGCTTGCGGAACTCGACCAGCTGCACGAGATCGTGATCGGGACGCTGGAAACGCTCGATGAGCAGAAAATGGAAGAGGATTATCCCCGCGAAGTGCTGGATTTCTTTCCTGAGCAAAAGGTACGGCTGATTCTTACACATCTGCTGGCACACCTGTCATGGCATTTGGGACACCTGAATTATCACCGCCGCTGGGTAACTCAAACATTACCTGCACAATCATAAACTGACATGCATTTAACAAATCAATCGGTGCAGTCCTTTGCAAAGCAATGGATTGACGCCTGGAATAGTCATGACCTTTCCACGATCATGGCGTTGTATTCGGAGGATATCCGGTTTTATTCCCCCTACATCATTAAGCTGGAAATGAATGCGGAAGGCATGATTACCGGCAAGGACGACCTTGAAAAATACTTCGGGAAAGCGCTGGGCATTTACACTGGTCTGCATTTCGATCTGCAAGAAGTACTCACCGGTGCGGCTTCGGTGATCTTGTACTACAAAAGCGTCAACAACCGGATGGCGGCCGAAATGATGGAGCTTGACAGTTCCGGGAAAATTTGTTTGGTAAAGGCGCATTATAACTCATAAATGATGTTTGAAGTAATTGAAAATGAATTGAATAACCTGGAATCGATCCTTGATCAGGTTAAAAATAAGAGTCTGGATTTCCTTGAAAATATCCGCGAAAAGCCGACGTACATTGCGGATCAATCGATCATCTCCGCGGAACTGGCGAATGCCGGGATCGGCGCTTCTGCAACTTTGGATGTTTTCAGAAAGCATTACGAAAAACTGATGGTCGCCAGCCCGGGACCGCGCTACTGGGGCTTTGTGACGGGCGGAGCAACGCCTGCCGCTATTGCAGGTGATTGGCTCACGTCTGTTTATGATCAGAACACGCAAGCTACCCAGGGAGCCGGGGATATTTCGGCGATCCTCGAAAAGGAGACAATCCGGCTGCTATGCCAGCTCCTGCATTTGCCGGAGGATTTCAACGGCGGTTTTGTAACGGGCGCTACGATGTCAAACTTCGCGGGACTTGCTGTGGCCAGGCAATGGGCAGGCGAGCGATCGGGGCGTGACATTTCGCGGGAGGGGATGTCGGGTGATCCGGTGGTGCTGGCGGCTACGCCGCATTCGTCGGTGATCAAGTCGCTGGCGATGCTCGGAATGGGTAGCAGTAACGTCGTGCGCGTTCAAGCCCTGGAAGGTAGAGAAGCGATGGATCTGGCCGATTTTGAGCAAAAACTCATTGAAAATGAAGGCCGTCCGGTTATCGTCAATTGCAGTGCCGGGACGGTCAATACGGTTGATTTTGATGATATTAAGGCAATTGTATTTTTAAAACAAAAGTACGGTTTCTGGCTGCACATTGACGCCGCTTTCGGAGGGTTTGCCGCCTGTGTGCCCGCGCAACGCCATTTGCTGGAAGGTTGGGAACATGCCGACAGCATTACCATCGATTGCCATAAATGGATGAATGTGCCTTACGACAGCGCGGTTTCGTTGGTCAGAAAGGAGCATAGCCGGTTGCAGATGAGCACTTTTCAGAATTCAAATGCGCCCTATCTCGGCGACCCTTCGGTAAACTTCTCCTATCTCAACTTCCTCCCCGAAAATTCGCGCCGATTCCGGGCATTACCGGCATGGTTCAGCCTCACAGCTTACGGGCGGAACGGGTTTGAATGGATCGTCAACAACAGCATCGAACGAGCGCAGGAACTGGGAGGCTACATTGAATCCAGCGGGCATTTCGAACTGTTGGCACCCGTCAGGCTAAATGTCGTTTGTTTCGGGCTGAAAACCGGGAGGGAAAAAATGACCGCTTTTCTGGACGCGGTGAACCGGCGCGGAAAATTTTTCATCACGCCCACTTTGCTATCGGGCGTGCCGGCAATGCGTGCTGCGTTTGTGAATTACCGTACGGAAAAAGAAGACATTTTGATCGCGATCCGCGAGATGGAGGAAGTAATGCAAACACTGTGAAATTCGTTAATAAAGCTGTACATTGATTTTCGTACAACTGTTTAACATCACACATGCTACGTCTTTTGTCCACGGTCGCCATTGCGCTCGCCGGCCTGCTCATGCTGGGTTGCAGGTCGGGGCGCTCTTCCCTGACAGTCAGCGAACTTCCCAATTACGATAGCCGGTCGGCCGACCACATTCTCTTCCTGAACTTTCGCATTACCGGCAAGCCGGGCGGCAACGAAAACGTAGAACTCGCAGGCGCGAACGTCGGCAATGGGAAGATGAAAGACCTCAACCACCCCGTAAATTTCCCCACACACATCAAGGCTGTACCTAGGTATACTACGAGTGCTCTGGAATCTGAAATGGTGTTTGCACATCCGCTTTACCACGCGACCGAGGTGAGTGATCCATCGGGTCATATCAGGAGCGAGGAAGTACAAGCCAGGGAAGGGACGTTGCTGGTCCGCATGCCGATGCATTCCGGCCTGAACCGTCTGGAACTTTTCAGTGTCACACCGGAAAGAGGTTCCGTGAAAATCTACACGCTCAATTTTAATTAGCCATGAGAAGAATTTTTGCCACATTATACGCCATCTGCATTGCCGGGCTCGCTTTCGGTCAGCAATATCAGGTAGACACACTCTATAAGACTGGCCCGTTGGATAACCGGATCAATGTCGTTATCCTCGGCGACGGCTTTACTGAAGAGCAGCTTCCCAAATTTGCGGAGGAAGCCAAAAAGTTCGCCGATTTCTTTCTGGGATATGATCCTTATGACCACTATCGTAGCTATTTCAACTTTTTTGCCATCCGCACGCCTTCCGTGGAAAGCGGCGTAACGAATCCCGGCACCGCACCGGATGCCTACAAAGATCAGCCGGTTGGGACAAAAAACACTTTCTTTGGTTGCTCATTCGGTCCTGCCATTCATCGGCTGGTGGAGGTTACGAAGCATGATGTGCTTCAAAATCTCCTGGCGACACGCTTTCCGATGTATGATCTGGTGGTGGTGCTCGTTAATACGACTTTTTACGGAGGATCGGGCGGGAGCATATCCGTGCACACGCTTCATGGGCAGGCGAATACAATAGGCGTGCATGAGATTGGTCACACGTTTTCGCACCTGAATGACGAGTATTGGGCTGGTCCCGGCTACGGTCGGGAGGCTGCGAATATGACCCTGGAAAGCAGTACCGTGCGTGTGCGGTGGAAGAATTGGCTGAATGAATTTAATATCGGCATTTATAAGCACGGAGATACGGGTGACGCGGCACTTTGGCATAAACCTGGGAATGGAACCTGTCTGATGGAATATTTAAATCAGGAATTCTGCGCAGTTTGCCGGGAAGCCACGGTCGAGACGCTCCTGAAACAGGTTAACCCGATAGAAAAAGCAGAGCCTGCCCCCGGCAGTGTTGTCACAGTCAACGATCCTCAAACGTTTAAAATCGGCCTGCTCACACCCAACCCGAATACTTTGCAGGTGCAATGGACTGTGAATGACGAACCCCTCGCAGGTACCGGTGCGCAGATAACCCTCACGCCCACGCAGGCGCCCGACGGTGCCGTCCTCGTAGCTTCTGTTTTCGACTCGACAGCCATAAGCCGCTATGACGGGGCCAGGGCCGACAGGACCCGAAAAGTGGAATGGATACTCAAATCCAGCACCCCGGATGTGTTCCGAATAAAAGTTTCTTCGGATACCATATGCGCCGGGGAGGAGGTTACGCTCTCGGCATATGGCTGTCGGGGCACACTAAGCTGGCCGGGAGGCGTCACCGGCAATTCGATCAAAGTAAAACCCGGGCAGACCACTAAATATGCTGCTTTTTGCAAAGTCGAAGGAGCGCCGGCCCAGACGATCGAGACAGCAATTCATGTGATAGCACTCCCCAATGCGACGGCGGATAATGGAGGGCCTTATGAGGTTGGTGGTACCATCGAGCTCACCGCCACGGGCGGGACCAGCTATTTGTGGAGCGGACCGAGATCCTTCGCTTCCACGCTCGCGCATGTATTTCTGCACGACGCAAGATTGGATCAGGCGGGTGTTTACGACGTTACAGTTACAGATGTAAATGGATGCTCGAAAACGGCACACACCGAAGTGAAAATCGATCCGATCCTATCGACGCCATCCAGCCCGGAAGCGTTGGTAACCATTTCGCCCAATCCGGCCCGTGATTACATTTCTGTTGAAACCAGTTTAGCAGGAAAATCAAATATTAAATTCTATGACCAGGCAGGCCGGGAAATGCTTTCAAAATCCTTCGAGAAGAGAGCGGATATCAAGCTGAATGTGGCATCGGGAATGTATTTGTATCGGTTTACAAATGGAGGCCAGGAGTTTTCGGGAAAAGTGGCGGTTCAATAGGCCCGCGTTTTGAAGACATATTGCAACAAAAAAGTCTCCCATAAGGAGACTTTCGTTTTCTAAACCGCAGCTGATTTCGGCTTGCGGCCAACTTTGGTGCGGTTGCGTATCTTATCGGGGCGGGGCCGGATTTCTTTGTCCTGAAAATATAGCTTTAAGGATTCGATGATGATGTCTTTTTGCGTCAGACCTTCCCAGTATCCATAATCCTTCATATTTTCCATCAGCACGAAATCACAATCGAAGGTTACTTTGGTAGGGGCGCCGTCGATGGCTTCGGCGGTTGCCGGGGCTACTACGGGCTCGTCTTCCTGTCCATCAGGAACCAGGGGTAGGGGTGCAAAATCAAACTTCCTTTCCTTTGCCATAAGTGTCAATTATTTATTCGTTCCAGTATTTCTTTGGTAAGCTTATAATAGTCTTCTGCTCCGTTGCTTTGTGGTGCGTAATCAAAAATCGTCGTTCCGTTGGCCTGCGCTTCCGATAATGCGATGTTATCACGGATGTACGCCTCCATAAAAACTTCGCCCAGTTGCTCCCGTGTCGCCGTGATCAGTTCGTGGCTGATCTTCTTTCTGATCTTCGGGTTATAGCGCGTTGCGAACACGCCGCCGAGATTGGTGCTTGGGCTGATCTTCTTGATCTCCGCTGAATACACCAGGAAGTTCCGCAAACCCTCGTAGCTCAAAAACTCCGCCTGCAACGGTACATAATACTGGTGGCATGAAACCAGGGCCAGCCTCGTGTTTCCGTAAAGAGCGGGAGGGCAGTCGATGATCACAAAGTCGTAACGGTCCTTTACCTTTTCCAATGCAATTTTTAGGTTGAAAGGAAAAACGGGCGCCGACTTGATCGTGTCTTCCCGGTGGATCATTTCGGCCGATCCGGGCAAAACATCAATGTCTCCAACACGCTTGACGATCTCATCAAAGTCGTATTCGCCGGTGATGAACGAGCCGCTGTCTTTTTTAAGCCCGGCATGCTGAATGCCGAAACTTTTGGTAAGACTCGCCTGCGCATCCAGGTCAATAACCAGCACACGTGCATTGGCAAATTTGCTGAGACCGGCAGCAATACTCTGGGCAGATGTAGTCTTTCCTACACCACCTTTGTTGTTGACAATACTGATGATTTTCATTTAAAAGTATTATAAGTATAAAAAGTTAATAGTTTATCTCACGTCCGATACGTAAATAAACGTAAAATATTTTTAACCCTATTCCTTATAAATAGAAAGTCGAAAAAGTTTTTGTCGTGGTAAATGTATCGATCATTTTAAATGAATAAAAAGTATTAAAAGAATTTTTTTACAATTATTTTACAATGTGTTGATAAATAGGGTTGTGCAAAAGAAGTGTCACCCTGAGCGCAGTCGAACGGCAATGCGATATCGTTAGCGCAAATACCCCTCGACTGCGCTCAGGGTGACAATAGAGGGAATTCGAAAATTCTTATACCGCCGGATTTGGCGCACCAGCTGGCGTCACCGGGGCTAATTTGGCCGAAACGTATTTATGAATGCGGTACATCAGCAACGCGGTCACAATGACAGCGACCACCACCACATCGCCCAGCAAAGGGTAGTTTTCGATGAACCCTGTACTCGTTTCAGAAACAATAAAGCCCGCGAGCAAGGAGGCGAGGCCGCCCGCGATTTGCTGGATCGACGAGTTGATGCCCATATAAGCGCCCCGGTCCTGCGGGTCGGGAACGGCGGTCATCAGTGCCGAGGCGGAGATCATCCGTCCGGTAATGCCGACGAACAGCAGCACGTTCAATGCGATGATGATCCAGAGCGGGGTTACGCTGAGGTTGCAATAGATGAGGGTCATGATACAGGTCACCGTCGAGCCCATGAGGAACACTTTGTACTTGCCAGTTTTGTCGCTCAGCTTCCCGATCATCGGACTAAACACGAGCATCGAAATTCCGGTTACCATATACAATGTCGGGAGCGATGCTTCGGCGATGCCGAGGTTGTGTACACCGAACGCGGTACCGAACGGCATCAGCATAAACCCGCCGGTAGCAAGGAGGGCAGTGGCCGCGAAACCTTGCAGGTACTCGGGACGGGCGAGCGTCTTGCCCAGGTGCTGAAATGCATTGCCTTTTTGCTGGATCTTCAAATGCCCGGTGATCGGTTTCATTTGCGTGACAATCAAAACGCCGACGATCAGCCCCAGCCCGACGATCATCAGAAACGGTGCATGCCAGTTGAATTGGTTGGCCAGGTAAAGTCCGATCGGGATGCCGAGGACCTGGCTGCTGGCAAATGCCATTTGCACGAAACCCATCACGCGTCCCCGAACGTCGATCGCGAATAAATCGGTGATAATAGCGAAGCTGATAGAGCCGATCACACCGCCGAAGATGCCTGTAAATACCCGGGCAGCGAGCAGCAAATGGTAGGTAGGAGCGAGGCCGCAGAAAAGCGTACCGACCAGGAAGCCTACATAGAAGAAAAGCAGCAGCTTTTTACGGTCGAATTTGTCGGCGAAGCCTGCGGTTAGCAAGCCCGAAGCGCCCGCACTGAATGCGTAAGCGGAAACGACGAGCCCGAACTGACTGGTGGTGATGGATAGTTTGTCGAGCAGGATGTACCCTAACGGCGATAGTACCATGAAATCAAGCACAACTGTAAACTGCAAGGTGGCTAAAAGGGCTATGATGAACTTTTCATAGCCGGTAAATGTGGGTTTGGTTTCGGACATAGAGTTTGATTTTGTAAATTTTTAGTCTGTTAATTCCTCGCATACGTAACCCGCACGGGTGACCAGCTCGATCACGGGCCCGCATTGCGCGTGAGTAGCCTCTATGCGCAAAACCTTGTCGATATCTGCCAGGTCGACGTTCCATTTCAGGATTTCGGGGCAGTTATCCAGCGTAGAGGCGATCAATTTGACTTGCCTTGGATTGCCTATATTGGTTCTGAAAACCAGTACAAACGCATCGTTGATATGATCGTCGTTCATTGCAAACAAATTAGGTGGCGGACCGGTTTCAGCTTGCCTGCTAAGGTTTTAAGGCTTTCAGGACCAATCCGAGTGTAAGATTGATTTTCTCTTCATCAAAAATAAATGGAGGGCGTCCGGGCATACTCTTGCCAGCGATATGGAATTTCACGAGCTGATACAGCGGGGCGAAGGCTATTGACCAGTATATTTCTACTGGCAATGGCATAATTTCCTTCCGCTCGATCGCATTATGCACAAATCGTTGCATTGCCTGCAAAAACCGCGTATCCACCGTCGAACGTTCCACCAGGGGCGAATGCTTCACCTGCTCCATGAAAGTCATGCTATAAGGATTTTCGAGGCAATAGGTCATGCGATTGATCCACTGCCGCTTCAAACCTTCATCGAAATGCGCATCCGGATCGAAGTTCAGCAATGTTGCTTCCGTCATCTTGCGCGATTCGTCGGTGTAAACTTGCTGGATCAGGTCCTCGCGGTCTTTGAAATAAATGTAAATCGTGGCGACCGAAACCCCCGCAGCTTTGGCGAGTTTATGCATGCTCAGGCCATCGAAACCGTGATTTACGATCAGCTGAATAGCCTTTTCACGGATCAGCGCCTCTTTGTTGGCATCCCTTGTTCTCAATATAGTACTTCATTTATTATGCTGTAAATATAAATGAACGTTCGTTTATTTATATGCCTTTGAATTTATTTTTCAATGACATATCAGCAAGTGTGCACTGGGTATTGACGAATGTCAACCTGGAATCAGGACAGATCGGTAACGATAAAATTCTCTATCACCTTTTTGTTATAGCCTTTGTAACCGCCCTGGAAATCACGGCCTGCAATGGCGACAAAGTCGGCCATGCGCTTTGAATTGAGCTGTTCCAGGAGCATTTGATAATCGCCATTATACTTTATAAAATAACCTGAATAAACTGTGACGTCCGGGTTTTCGTACAGGATGAAATTGGGCTCACGGTTCATGGGCGAGAAGATAATTTTCTTGCCAAACGCATTATCCAGCCCCTGCGCCCGCCCGAAAGCGTACCACGCCACCGCATTAGGCTTCCCGTTATCACGACGATCCAGCTCGGATTTTACTTTAAGCAGATAGGAAT
Source organism: uncultured Dyadobacter sp. (assembly GCA_966211825.1). Taxonomy (GTDB): domain Bacteria; phylum Bacteroidota; class Bacteroidia; order Cytophagales; family Spirosomataceae; genus Dyadobacter. Next base: position 9,696 of record CBIHPQ010000138.1, read on the forward strand.
ATGTTTGCGGAAATTCGGTTTGGAGTGTTTCTTCGGGTATAATTCGCTGTTTATCAGCAGAGTCTTTTTGATAGGGAAATAGAATGTATTCGGTAACCGGATCTTCGGCACCTTTCAGCTTGGAGCCTTTGATAATCGGTTTGAGTAAGTCTTTTTCGAGGTGCGTGTAAAAGCCATTCTTATTTTTAGCATATACCAGGCCATTCTTTTCGCTGATGATATTGAAGAGATAGCAGCCATCGGCGAGCGTCGTCAGCCCGACCGAAATTTTACAAATGTCACCCAGCCGCCGGCCTTCCTGCTCTGTTTGTTCCCGGACGGAAAGCTGCCACGGAAATTCAGTTTGGAGTTCGGAATAAGGGATATCCCTTCCGGCGTATTCAAACCGGTTGTTGAGACAATGCTCAAATCGGAAATGATCCACAGGCCGGCGGCCAAAAACCGTGATCGCCGGGTAGGTCGAAGCCGCACCGAAAACAGGGATGTTCCGGTAATTGGTGATATGTTTGATGTTCCGGGCCTTATAAAAATATTTTCGCAAGGGACCACCCGATTCCGAAACGAGGTAAGAATTCGGGGTAATCAGCCCGCAAACACCATTTTCGGCCAGTAATTTCGTAGCGAGCTGAAAAAAGGCGATGAATGCATCGGTAGAACCGGTGCTGCAAAAAGAATAATGCTTTTGAATGTATCTGCGCTGCGGCTCTGGTAAGTGCTGGATCCGGATGTAGGGCGGATTTCCGACGATCAGGTCGTATTTTTCCTTTGACCGCCATTGCTTCAGTGCATCGCATTTCCGCAAATTCCAATCAACTGTGATACCGAGGGGCGCAACGAGCGCATCGAGATTTTCCCGGCATTGCTGTAAGGCTTTTGGATCGATATCCCAGCCATGAAGGCGTTGCAGTTGGCCGGCAACCTGACTAGCCGGTGTATTTCGGATGATAAATTCGGCCATAGGAACCAGAAACCGTCCGTCGCCACATGCAGGATCGAGGATGGTTTTGTCGCTCAGGTCAGCCTCATAAAAGCCGCAATGCCCCAGAATCTTCTCGACAATATGAAAAGGTGTATAAACCTGGCCCAGCAATTTTTTGCGCGCGTACGTGCGTGTTTGAGAAGCCATTCGGTTTTAGAAGTCGATGCCTTTTTGCTTTTGGAGGACGGTAGTCAGAAAATTGTGGGGCGAAGTTACGGTAATGTTCCTATTGTCCGCACAGCGGAAGTCGGTGATGTTGGTCGTAAGCAGGAAATCGCAATTGGACTTTAATGCAGAAAAGTACTGAAAGGAATCCTCGATATCCTTGAAACTGGATCGAAGTCTATCCGTAACGCATTGACCGTCAAGTTGAGAGATGTTCAAAACTTCAAGGTAGGAGAACAGCTGTTGCTTTAACTCGTCCTTCCTTACTCCGTGTCTATGCAAAAGATAGACAAAAGTGTAAATGCAGCCCGGTGAGACAAACATTGGAATTTCGTTGAGGGCTGCCCAGTCCAGAATGTATTCAGCTTCATAAGGCTGGCCAGTTTCGCGTATCAATGCATGGTCTATGAGCACATTGGTGTCGAGAAATAATCTCATAGGCCATATTTGTCTTTCATCATCATATCCTTGATTTCCCGATCGGTCATATTCCGCATCGGGCTGTCTTTCAGAAATCCAAACATGCTGTTGATAATGTCGGCTTTGCGTTGGCCATCGGATTTGGGTTCGTGAAACTGGTCAAGATATTCTTCAACCAGGAACGACAATGACATCTGACGCTTGCCGGCGTATTCCCGGGCGCTTTCGACGGCGGATTTTCTGACACTCAGCGTCAACTTTATCTTCGGATCTTTGGCAGCTTTCATAGTTTTTAGCAGTGATTGCGTGTTGTTCAAATTTACGCACAAAACTTACTCATTTCAATTCACACATGCGGAATCCCTTTATCCTGCGGAGCGAATTAGTTACCACCGCAGGCGCTATGTCGGAAAACAGTACTTCGTAAGTTGTTTCATTAAATATGAATGAGCTTCCGTCAGAGCGGGTGCGCCTCGTGCCCGATTTGTATAACGTGCCGGTTTCGCCGCTCTCCAATGCATGCTTGTCGATGAAGCCCAGCAATGAGGCAATCGTTCCGTCGGTCTCGGATTGGTGGAAGGAAATGCAGAAGTAGTGGGAAGTTTTGGAACCGGGCTTATGCAATTGCGCGGATGGGATGTTGAGCACGTAGTCGCCAGCCAATATGCCGGACCGGCGTTTCATGGATTTGATGTCGACGGCGAAGTCTTCCGTCTCGGAACGGATCAGGAAATCCTGTCCCCAATCCTGGCCGTCGGTAGCACCGAACGAGCGGGTGGGGCGGGGAAGATGGTAGCAGTCTGCGAAGACGATTTCGCCAAGCGTGCCCGTGAAGCGCATCATGCGCGTCTGCGTGAGGCGGTCCGCGTTCTTGTCCCAGATATTGGAAATGTGATGATGCCGAATGGAGTGGTCAACCAGCTGACGGGCAAAAAGCTTCTGCTCGTCGCTAACGGAGATTTGAATATACGTGCCTTTGTTCAGAACAATCTGCTCCATGCAAACCTGATGGCTAGCAAAGTGAGTACAAAACCGATTAAAATGACCGAAAATGGAACGTAAGTGAATGCTACTAAGTGGATTCTGTCGAAAAACCACATCACGCCGATGAGCGCGGCTATTAAGGTAAGAAATCCTGAAATTTTCCCAAAACCGGGGATCAGCGAGAATGGGATCTTGCTTTTGATCAGCATCAGGGTGATCGCCATTGAAACGATCGGTAAATACTGCAAAACGATGTTCGCTTGCCAGATACTTTGCCGCTCGAACAGGAAAAGGTAGATATTGAGTGTAACCGCGAAAATACCCGGAATGCAAACCGCGTAAACCAGGATGGCATAAATGATACTCCAAAATTTCACCTCGCGACTCCCGTCAGCCGCCATACCCACCACCCACGCCGCAAAAGGCAATATCAAAAAATAAATTACCGACGGCCAGGGATTAGCAGAGATGGAGGCGAAGAATTGTTGTAACGTCATTTTTTGAAAAAAGGGAAGAAAGCAGGAAAGAGAAAAAGGCAGGAAAGGGAAGATGCATCCCCCGTTCCTGCCTGAAAGTTCTTACAACCCAAGTAAAAACCCGATGGTGAAATTAGCGTCCCAGTCGAATACGAATTGCTGGCAGCCTGTTGCGTCGGTGATGGCTTTATAAATGTTAACACCCGCTTTGGATTTCGCGTTGGTCAGTTTGGAGTAGGCCAGGGGAGCGCTCAATGTGGTGTAACGTTCCTTGCCTTTGCGTACTTCCTTGGCCATTTCGAAAGGTACTCCGCCGATAATGAAGCAGGTATTGCGCAGGTTGGCAGGTATCTGTTTCGCTTTCGCGCCTACTTCCTGGTATACTTTGGAATCGTCGGTGCCGTCCTGGAAATATTTCGCGCCGTAGGATTCCAACGCTGAGACTTTGCCGCCATTGAACCACGAAATTTTCGTGTTGCCCGAGCCAATATCCACCACGAAAGCCTTGTCGGCATATTCCGTAGGCAGTACCGATTTCAATGCCAGCTGACCTTCCTGCTCCGGCGTTACCTGGTTTACGACATAGCCGAGCGATTTCAGAACGCGTGTGATTTTGGTAGTAACCTCCGCTTTCGCAGCACCGGAACTCACCACGAAATGGATGTCTTTGCTGCCCACGCCATAGTCGAGCATTGTGCCGATGTACTTTTTCAGGCCGATACGCACGTCTTCGTCCGTTGCCATATTCTCGGTCACAAGGCTGTTTCCGAATTCCGATTTTTCGAGTTTCCAGCGTTTTTCCTTGTCGACATTGATCACAAATGAGTTGAAACCACTCGCGCCGAGTTCTACAACACCCTTTAATTTCCCGTCCACGGGAGCGGGTGGCGTGTAGGTGAATGCACTTTCGCCGGCAGCGGAAGCTTCGTTTTCCGACGAGGTGCCAGGATCGGAAGCTGTACTTTCAGCCTCGCCTGTCGTGGCCTCGGTTTGTGGGCTTTGTGCCTGATCTTCGGCCATCTGGTTCAGGGCCTTTTTTCCGCCGAGATATTTGTACCCAACGAATATGGCTCCCAAAATGAGCACGGTGATGATCAACCGGCCGGCAACTGTTAGTCTTTTCATGTAATTATGATGTGTAAAATGAGAAATATGAAGCTAATAAATGAAGAATTATCAATCCAGTAAGCCTTTGTAGCTCGAATCTTTCGGCGTATCTATCGAACGGGTGGCAGGCTGTGGCGAATCCAGCTGAATCAGTTTGAACTGACCTGAATTATAAGCTTCCAGCATGGCCTGGCCTTTATCCGACAACAAACCATTCTGTACATCCACGCCATTGATGAAGTCCAGCGACAAATCCATTGCCCGTTTCATTTCGCCCAGCTTCTGGCTCATATCGTCCTGAATGTACTCCATGGATTCGTCGAAATAGAATTTTTTGTCAGGATTACCTTTGAAAATGCTGATCGCAGTACGCAGCGCATTGGAACTTTCCTTTACAATTCTATATTCGGCTTCTTTTAGTTTAACCTTTATTTCTGTCTCTTTAATAATGTAATCCGCGCTCTTGTTTACTTTTTCCATAAATTCGAGCACCGTTTTCATATTGCGCTGCAAGGGCAGAAGTTTCTCGTTCATCTCCTGCAAGCCGGCACCTTCGATGGTCGCAAGCGATGCGGTTTCCTTCATGCCCGGGCGGTCGAGCATCGTGCTCGCCTTGTTGGCCTCGGCGAACTTCTGCTTGATGCGCTCGTTGTTTTCATTGATATTCTTGTTCAGCTTCACCAGCTGGCCTGCCAGTGTATTGATCTGTCCCTGCATTTTCTCGCGCTTTTCTTTCAGATCGTCAATGTAAATCTTCATGATCGCGATCGGATCGAGCTTGATAATCAGGCCGGTAATGTTCCGCATCAGCGTTTTGAAAAGGAAAAACACGGCTGTACGTACATCCTTGCTCGTAAGCAGGAATATCACCAGCGCGAGCACGGCCATCAGAAAGCCGAGGTACAATGTATTCTGGGTTACTTCTATCAGGAAAGCGGCGATTTTGTTCCAGAAATAGAGGACCACAGCCCCTGCGCCTCCCATGAAAAGGAGTGAAGTAATGCCTTCCGGTCGGCTCCAATAGGACCTCTTGGAGTTGTCCTCCTGCGAGCCGCCGATCTGGGTGAAATCTGGTGTTGCCATTGTGATTTAGTTGTCAGGTTTATTGAAGATATTGATTGATTTTCACAAGATCGGACTGGATCTGGTCCACGAAACTTACATACGTGACCTCGAAGCTGTCCCTGTTTGTATTGATTTTGGCCGTTTGCTCCGAAACCTCGCCCGAGATCTGCCCCAAACGGTTTTTATTGTCATCGATTTTCTTTTGTAAATCAATGATTTGCTGCG
>CBIHPQ010000139.1:0-15044 GCA_966211825.1 uncultured Dyadobacter sp.
TTTAAGCCTTTCCATTCCCGTCAGGTCAGTGAGCAAATCATTGGTATATATCAATAATTGCTGCGCCGATGTCAGGTTTTTCAACCCGCTGAGACTGGTTAGGCTTACATTATTCTGAATGGTGAGCTTGCCATTGATTACCTGGATGTTCTGCAATGGGCTGAGGTCTGTGATGTCGGCACCGGAAACGGTGATATCCCCGTTGATAGTTTTGCAGCTGGCGTTAAAGGAATTTACGGATGACTGTGAGTTTAAACGTAAATCTGTGAAGGAACATGTTTGGGCGTGTAGCGCGGAGAAAGTGACAGAATTGAGCAAACAAATCTGTACAATTTTGAGTAGAGCTGTCTTCATGATTCAGCTTTTTATGATGATCGTTGAGTAAATATTTTGCGTCGAATATAGTTGATTTACAGTAAAATAATTAGTTGGAATAATAAAATTTTCAGATTAGTAAACACGGTCCATTTACCGGCTCGGGCTTGCGCTCACATCGTCGTGTCATCCGGTGAGTCTCTATACAAAGTCGCCATTCCGGGTCGCAAAGACGCGGAATGGCGAATTCATCGGTGTTAATTCGGCCTGAACTTCACCACCTTGTTGTCAAGCGGTGTCACCGTTTGCAGATAGGCGAAAATCGCCCGTAAATCAGTTTCCTTCATACCTGCATACATCATCCAGGGCATGGCCGTATTCATATCTTTCGGGCCAACCTTGTGGGGCTTGTAGGTAGAATCGGCGTAGGCTTTGAAGCGTTTTACGAATGCATCGGCCGTCCAGGAGCCGATACCGTTGGTTTTGTCCGGCGAAATGTTCGCTGAGGTCGTGATTCCGTTCGGCATGATAAACTCCATACCGCCGCCATACTCGGTCCCCGGTACTTTTGTGCCTTTTTCACGCTTGCTGTGGCATTCCACACAGCCCGCCGCCGTGGCCACGTAGCGTCCGTAATCGACTACATCGGTTTCGGACGGGCGCTTGGTGAGGTTGGCTTGCGTGGGCATCGTGTTGATGATGAAATTGACCGGAAAGTCGGCTTCTGCTGGCTGAACGTCATGCTTCACGGGTGCAAGCGTGCGAATGTAGGCAATGAGGCTGTAAATGTCTTCCCGGTCGAGCTGGCCGTAGTTCAGATAGGGCATAATGGGAAACAGCGCGTGGCCGTCCCTGCTCTGACCAGTGGTAATGGCGCGGAAAACCTCACCGTCGGTCCATTCGCCAATCCCGTATGGCGTGATGTTGCGCGCATAGAAAACGCCGGGAAAACCCAGATCGCGGCTGAAAATTTCGCCGCCCCCAGCGAAGTTGCCCGACGCCAGCGGGGCTGAGAACAGGGACCAGTCGCGGGAACTGTGGCAATCCATACAAACGGTTACGTGGTTGGCGAGGTACTTACCGCGCTCGACACGTTCGGGTGTCCTTTCAACGGAGATGACCGGAGGCTCGCCCACATTGGGAAGTGCAGTCTTAACATAAGTAGCGGCGGCCGCGACGGCCAGAATGAGCACCAAAAGGAGGATGCCCACGATTTTGAGCAGCTTTTTCATAAGAGGGGGTGAGAGTTATGGTGAATGCGGAAAAGGTACAATAATTCCATTAAAGCTCAAATACATAGTTATTTAGCGAAATAGGAGGAGAGGTTTGCAACGTTTAAATGCAACATTGTGTCTAAAACTCAAATTTAATCCCGACCATTCTGCCATGAAAAGAACCTTACTCGCAAGTTGCCTCGCATTGCTGATGCTATCGTGCTATCTCGGGGATTCCGAGCCGTTCGTCGGTGACGTGAAGTTCAACGGTACGGGCTACCGGCCCGTCTACAAAAATCCTGAGGAAATAGCGAAGGTGGAGATAATGGCGGCCCAGTCGCTCAACAAACCGGGCAAGATCTATACGTTCGATCGCTATTTGTTCATCAACGAGCTCGGCAAGGGCATTCACATCATTGACAACACCGACCCGAAAAAGCCTGAGAATTTATCATTTGTCTCTATCATAGGCAACTACGACATTGCCGTAAAAGACAACTGGCTTTACGCCGACAACTTCTCCAACCTGCTCGTCATCGACATTGCAAACCCGAAGGCCCCCAAAGTCGCGAAAAGCATTCCAAATGCCATACCCGTGCATAACTATCCTTCATTAACAGGGGTTTATTTCGAATGCGCCGATGACAAGAAGGGCATTGTCGTGGATTGGGAAAAGGTCGACATGGACAAGCAGCCAAAATGCTACCGGTAATCATTAACAGACATTTATTAGCTATGAAAAAGTTGATCCCCCTTTTATTCGTCGGGCTTGCCGTTGTGGGCCTGATGCTCCTTTTGAATGCCTGCAACGAGGGCGCAGGCGATTCGGCCCCAAGTCCGCAGACTGGTGCTGGTGGCTCCATGGCCCGCTTCGCGATCACGGGAAACACACTCTACATTGTTTCAAAACAATCGCTTGACGTGTACGATATCAACAATGGCGGGGCACCGGCGAAGACGATGACAAAAAATCTGGGCGTGGGAATTGAAACGATCTTTCCCTATCAGAAAAACCTGTTCATCGGAGCGGTCGACGGCATGTACATTTATAATAACACAAGGCCCGAAGATCCGGTGCTCATGTCCAAATACACCCACGTGCTTTCCTGCGATCCGGTGGTCGTGCAGGGGCAGTATGCGTACGTAACCCTGCGTGCGGGAGTCAACTGTCGGCCCGGTGGCTCGTTCAGCTCGCTGGATGTGGTGGATATCAGCGACCCGACGAAACCCCTGATGGTAGGTAGCCAGCGGATGGATTCACCTTACGGCCTGGGCGTATCCGGGAACAAACTTTTTGTTTGTGAGGGCGATAAGGGTTTTCGTATGATGGACATCACCGATCCGAAGGTGCCCATAGAAAAGAGCTTCTTCCAGGAGGTCCCTGCCTACGACGTCATTGTGCGCGATAACCGGCTGATCGTTACCGGAAAAGAAGGCCTGTATCAATACAAATACGACGATTCGGACAGCCTCGAATACCTCAGCAAGATTCCAGTTTTATAGGCAATAGCCTGTTTACCAGGGCGGCGTCCCGGAGGATCAGATCTTAACCTGCAATGTCAGGTAAAAGCCACGTCCGTCCGACGGCAGGATACCCGGGCCGGGATAGCCAGTTGCCCGGCGGGTGAAATACATTTCGTTGGTCAGGTTGTTGACGCTGCCCTCCACCCTGAACCGCTTCCATTCGTAGGAAAGGCTCACATCCATGATTTTGTAGGCTGGGATAAGCCCGACGACCGACGATACGCCACCGTCAACGGCATTGGTCGCTTCGGAAAACTGGTCGGTGAGGTGGGTGAGTTGAAATGAGCCCTTTAACTTTTTGTAACCTATTCGTAAACCGGTTTTTACATTGAATTTCGGTACAAACTCCACCTGGTTACCCTGCACACCGGGGATCTCACTGTGTTTGTATTCCGATTTTATGAATGCGACATTACCGAACAGCACGCCACTCCAATCTGCATTATCCGGTCGCGCCAGCCTCAGAAAGTCAGCTTCTGCATACGATTCGATACCCATGATGATCGCCTGGCCTACATTGCTTCTGAGCCGCAGCACGCGGTTGCTTTCATCATAAAACTGCACCTCGCCGATACGGTTGTCGTAATTCAGGTAGAACAGGCTCACATCGTAATTGTAGAGCGAAGTCTGATGGCTGCGCACGCCGAGATCGATCGAGTAGCCTTTTTCATCTTTCAGGTTAGGATCGATGACCGACGACGGGTTGGCAATGCGCATATCGCTGAAAGTGATCGAGCGGTAGTTCTGGGAAATATTGCCGTAAAGCTCAACTTTATCGGTTGGCTTGTAGCCGATGCCAATGCCGGCAAGCAGAAAATCCCGGCTGTTGGTCCGGTACTCGTCTGTCCGTGAAATATTGATCACATTACCTGCCAGGTCGCGTGCGATATTGCCGTAGTAGCCGTCAGCAGTAGTTTTAATGTATTCAAAACGCACGCCGGGTGTGATCGACAGCTTGTCGTTGAGGTAAAAGATATTTTCTGCAAAAAGGGAAATATTGCGGTTCGGGAAACGGTAGTCGTAAGTAATGAACCGATCGGGCTCGACGAATGTAAAATCGGCGTCTTTCCCTTTGGTACCCAGCCCTTGCAGGTTGTGGTTATAGCCATAGTAGTAGCGCCCGCCGACCAGTAATACCGACATTTTTTTGGCAATCGAATACCTTTTCAGGTAACGCGCTTCCGCACCCCAGTTGGTGAAATCACCTTTAATCAGGTCGCGTTCGCTGTTGTCGTCGATGGTAGCGACACGGTTGGGGCGGAACCCGAGCGAATATCGGTTGGCAGCTAGCCCGAAAATGCGCAGGTTGAATTCGTTGCCTGCATTGAAACGGTGGTCGAAATGCAGCGCAGCCATATTCCAGTTAACATTGAACCAGTTCCGCTCACGGTTGGTTTGGCGCGGATTATCGGCGAACATGGCATCCGATAGCCCGCCCGGCTGCTGGGCCAGGTAATGCATGTGTGTAATGTCGAGGCCGATACTGGTTTTGTCGGACAGCTTATAGTCCAGGTCGGTGTAAAAAGTATAGTTGTTAAACCGGGAGTTCGCGCGCCAACCGTCGGCCCTTTTGTATTGGAAAAAGGTGTAGTAACTCAGCTTGCCTACCGTGCCGCTTGCGCTGGTAAATGCATTATAGAAACCGAAAGAGCCCACGCTTTGCCGCGCTACCACTTCTATTTTGCGGTCCTGAATGGGCTTTTTCATCACAAAATTGATCAGCCCGCCGAACTGCGTGCCATATTGCAGCGAAGCCGCGCCGCGCACAATCTGGATTTTTCCGACCGCTTCGACAGGAGGAGTGTAATAGCTTTCGGGATAACCCAGGGCATCGGCGCTTATGTCGTGGCCATTTTGCCGCACGTTGAAATTGGCTGTCCGGTTGGGATCCAGGCCGCGGCCGCCGATATTGAGCTGCAATCCGCCCCCTTCATTTTCCCAGATGTTCAGTCCTGCCACCCGTGAGTAGACCTGCCGTGCATTGTTGGTCGACAAATTGGCTACCAGTTGATCGGGGGTGATCACGTCCGACTTTTTTCCTTCGTAAATACCCATGCTCTCCACGCCGCGCAGGCGCGAGAAGCCAAAATCTGCCGCCTTTTCCTTCACGGTCAATTCATCCAGGTTCTGCTCGGAGGAAGTCAGGTAAAATTCAAAATGCAAATCTTTGCCGCGTGCATTAACATGCTTTTTCTCAATGCGATAACCCGACACACTGGTTTGCAGGGAGTAGCTGCCATTGGGTACAGAAGCGAAAATAAACCTGCCCGCTTCATCGGTTAGAATGGTAAGGTTTTCGTTCAGGAAGATGGTGCAGCCTTTGATGGCCGTGGAGTCTGTTTTGGAAAAAATGCGACCGGAAATCCTTGTCTGGGCCAGGGACATGCTGCAAATCAGCAAGAGGAGGGGTGAAAATTTATAGACCTTTAATTTCATTGTCAAATGGGGTAATCCAGGATTTGTGTCGGAACGAGTCGGTTTGCTGAGCCAAATCTACGTCGGGGGCGATCAATGGTTTGCCGGTGCGTCCGTTCAGGGCTACGTACGAGTCCACGTATACATGCGGTTGCGTGAAGCCGTGCGCCGAATAATGGTCGCGCAGCATATGGGCGTATTGCAGGATCATATCGGGTTGGGTCGACATCATCTTTTCCTGCAAGCGTGTAAGAAATTCGTTGTTGTTCACGATCTGGCGCTTTCCAGTGGCGTCCGCGACGGTAAATTGCGTGTAACCTGCTTTTTCCATCAACATCACCCGCCAGGAAAACCGGTAACCTTCCTCAGTCCAGAAAAGCTCGTTGGGGTAGAGCAGGTACCGGAACGGAAAAGTGATTTGGAATACAAAAAACAGCACAAAGGTCGCCTGAACTACTGGTTGCAGCAGCGGAGGAAACCGGTAACGCCCGGCCGGCCTGACCGCCCCCGACGGTAAGCCAAACAACCTGCCAACGCGGTCGATCGTCTTCTGATGAAATGTTGCCGGGAAGAATATGAGCGCCGTGACGATCATGATATAGGGAAACATGCCGATCGGAAAAAGCAGCGAAGTCAGCAAATGGAACACTACCACCGAGACGTAGGCAAATGGCCTCGTCCGCCGGTTCCATAACAGGAAACCTACGCTCAGATCGTAAATGCAGCCGACCCAGCTGAAAATGTAGGCGGTTCCGGGATGGTTGAAGAGCGGCCCGATGAGCGGGACATCATTTTTGGCGGGCAGCCATATTTTCATGGGTAATGCCTGTAACAGCCAGTCGCTGTTGAGCTTGGCAATGCCGGCGTAAAAATACAGCATGCATACCACCACGCGGAGGCTGTCAATGCACCAGGCGGGAATTTGTTCGGCCCGTACCGCTGCATTTCTGCGCGCATCTACCGAAAAAAGGGTATTTGCAGGTAAAAACATGAGCATAAAGCAAAGCAGGCTCACAAAATAATAATGGTTCAGGTAAGTGCTTTTGTCGATGAGCTCAATGTAGGTGAAGCTCAGAAAAAGTGTCACCGAAGCCAACCGGTAATGCCAGCCGATGGCTAGCAGCAATGCGGAAATGCCACAAATAGCGAACAGGAGGTAGGTCCATTCGCCAAGCGGTTTCACAAAGCCAAAGCCATAAAAAGGAAAAAAGAAACGCGGGGTAATATACAGCTCTTTAACCCAACCCAAAGCCACAAAACGGCCTGTGCTGATCAGCAGCATCAGCCCGAAAATGGCCCTGAACACGGCCAGGGGAGCCGCCGACGTATATTTTTGCAGATATGCCCGCATGGTTTTGTCTTAATCCCCGTCGTTGTCGGTGTAGGTGATGGTAATGCTCATGGCCGAGGTCATGTCCACTTTCAGCATCCGTACAGCCTTTTGCATTTCACTGTAGGTGCTTGTCATGGCCTGGTTATTGGTTTTCACCTCTTCGTACAGGTTGGGTTTTAATGCTTCCAGCTTCGCATTTGCCACCAGGAATTGTGCGTTGATGCTTTCGCTGAGCAGTTTGCCTGTCCCGCTATCCTTCGCGCCCAATGCGTCCAGATAGGTTTTCAGTCCCGGGCCGGCCTCGCCGGTAACGACATGTCTTCCGTTGAAGAAGTCGACATAAGCTTTGTGCGCTGTTTCAGCGAGTGCTTTGGAAATATCTTTTTTGTAAAAGGCCTCTACTTTTTCCGGTGCAGGAACCCCGTTTGCCATCGCGCCGGAGGGAATCCCGAACTTGCCCGAACGAATATAGCGCTCGTAATGCAGCACAATACCATTGACCATCAAAGAGGTGGATGAACCGATGTCGAGGCCGGTCTTGCTGATGAACGTATTGAGGTACTCGCCCTTCCAGTCGCCGATCACCTTGCCTAGCAGCGACTCCATACGCGAGATCACTCGGGTAATGTACGCGAGTTTTTTGGCGGCGTCCTTGTCGGTGGTGTACTGTGCAAGAATGGCGGTATCGTCCGCGCCCAGGCCGTTGATGAGGTAATCCAGTGCAGGGAAGCCCTGGGTAGGGTAGGACGCCGGTACTTCAAGGCTCGATGTGGGATCGGTAATGTTGGCTGCGATGCCTGCTTCGCTAGCAGGATAAATATTGAAGAAGTTGCGGATCGCCTGCTTCTCGGCCGGACCGAAATCAAACAGTTCGACGCGCTCCCATGCCACGTAGGCGTCAGCCCATGCAGCGCGGAACTCACCCAATGTCTGGGCATCGGGCTTGGTCGTAAATGCTTTTGATTTTCCCACCATCAGATCGAACTTCGTTTTGAACTGATCGTAGGAGGGGATGATAACGTTATCGGCCAGGGCTTTGAGCATCACCGACCTGTCTTTCCCTTCGTCCGTAGGCTGAGGATCGGGCTCATCGCTTCCGCTCGAACAGCCCAGAAAAAGCAATGTTAGCAGGAGCGCGAAGTATTTTTTCATTCTTATCAAAGGTTAGTTTTAAAACGACAAATGGTGGACCGGCAAAATTGCCAGTCCACCCACTTGAAAAGAGGTAATATGAGCTGTTACAGCTTGAATTTCGCGATAATGGCGTCGGATGCTGCGTTAATCTTGTCATTGGTAAGATCCCAGAAGCCATTTGGCGACGCCGGTCCGATCAGGCCCAGCAGGATCGCGTCAGAGAAGTTTGAATCTGCACCATTGATCGTGCAATAACGCAACGAGTAAATGAAGCCCAGACCTTCTCCGATAGCGTGTGCGCGGGTCGGGTCGTCAGTACCGGTTTTCCATTTTCCGAGGTATCCCGCAGCGGCTTTGGCAACGGCTTTCTCCATCGCAGTGCGGATGAAAGTAGCCTGTGTTTTCAACTCCTCTTTATCATTATTAACAATCGCAACCCGGCCTTTGAGAAATGCGGTGTGGATCTTTGCGTAAGCGTCTTTATTGTATTCCCAAACATAAGAACCTAAAAACTGTTCAGTTGCTTTCGGTCCTTTGACGGCATCGGTAGCGCCTTCGAGAAGGATCGGGTTCGGCGTAAGCAAGCCGAAAGCCTCATCCCAGTTGTGTTCCAATGCAGTATATTTTTTGCCTGAAACGAGTGTCTTATTGTCGGCTTCCAATCCTTTATCCAAAAGTACATTGCTGATGTAATCCAGCTGCAATGCTCCGATGAGGCCTTTCTGGATGATCTGGCCCATTTCAATGCCTTTTGAAGTTACCAGGTAGTTGCCTAGTTTACCGGCCACACCTTTCGCCGCCTTCACTTTCACCGCCTTGCTGGCTTCCGCCATTTCCTTGAAATAGCCCTGAAGTGCATTGCGGTCATTTTCTCCCGATGCTCTCGAAGAGGCTGTTACGTTACGAAGCTGTACGCCGGAAGCATTCAAATCATTTCCATTGACCTGAACAGCGCCGCTTTTGATGTCTTTGAACGGGTTACCACTATTCGCAAACATGTTTTTCATCACAACCGAATCGAGCGTTGCCGAATCGCGCACTGCGCCGCCGATGTAATAATTCAATGCCTGGAACATCCGGTAACGGTCGGTACCTGACTTCAAATCGGCGGTAGTATCACCTTTGGCGTCGATAAAAAGGGCTTTGTAAGGCGTGGTAGCTGTCACTTTCGCATAATCGATCTTGGTGCGAAGGTCTTGCTGAACGGGAGGTGTAGGTTCGTCGTCATCCGAGCAGGAGACAAGTCCGAATGCAACCACTGATGCGAACAACATTGTCCGCATCTTAAAATTGTAATGTAGCATTGATCCAGTAAGCGTTTTTGTTAGGGATATAACTCTCGGATTTATTTAGAATAATTATAAATCTTGGCAAACATATATATTATTTAGAATTGGAACAAATTATAAAGCGGGGGCTGGAACAAGATTTTCCGGAAAGGAAATAAAAAGGGACATTCCTGTTTGAATGCGAGCTGTTTAGCTGCGCATCACAGGAATGTCCCCAGGCACTAATTTAATTCGAAGTAGGGCGTTAGCTGCCGCTTTCTGCTTTCTTTTTGCTATTGAATTTTTTCTCGGCAGTTTTTGCTTTCTCAAAATCGAGCACCACACCATTAATGCAGTACCGAAGGCCGGTAGGAGGCGGGCCGTCATCGAAAACGTGGCCCAAATGCGATTTGCAACGGCCGCACATGACCTCTATCCGGCGCATGCCAAGGCTGTTGTCGGCTGCCTCGATAATCGATTTTTTATTGATTGGTTCGAAGAAGCTTGGCCACCCGCAGCCGCTTTCATATTTGGCATCGCTTTTGAAAAGCGGGTTGCCGCAAACGGCGCAATAGAAGGTTCCGATTTCTTTTGAATGCTCGTATTCGCTCGTGAACGGCCGTTCTGTGCCTTTGAGGCGTGCCACCCGGTAGACTTCCGGCGAAAGGATCTTCTGCCAATCGTTATTGCTTTTCTGTACCGGCGCAGCTTCGGTATGCGAATATTCAGGTGCTTTGGGGGCGGGTTTGCCCTGGTCGGCGGACGATTGCCCGTAGCAGTTTTGCAGGGTAAGGGCAAAAACTCCCGCTATGGCCATCATGATGATGTTCTTCATATGTTCGTGGTCTGTTTTTTACTGGATATACGATCAAAACAACCGTATAGGTCAAACAAATTCCCCGAATTTTATAACAAAAGTTTCACAATGCGGCTCAGATGAATACTGAAAGGTCACGCACGCCCAGCTTGCGGGCTGTGGTGAAGCCTTCCCCATATTTCACACCGATCGCGTGGCCCATTTCCTGCGCCCGCGCGATGATGAATTCCAGGAATTCGGGTGAAGAAATGTAGCTTTGCGGCTCGCCTTCTCCTTTGTATTCCGGCACGTGGAACTGGCTTTTGAATGCCTTCACAGCCTCGATTTTCCTGTCGTGGAAATCGGTAATGTCTACAATGAAATCCGGATTAATGTAGCGGTCCTGGATGGAATGGAAGACCTGCTTCGGCCGCCAGGCCTCCTGTTCATGGCCTTGCCCGTCATAGGTTTTGATCATGCGCAGGCCCGAGTAGAAACTGGCTTCGGCAACCAGCTGCGCGCCGCGTCCGTGATCGGGATGGCGGTCGTTTATTGCATTGGTAATAACGATTTCAGGACGGTACTTACGAATAAAAGGGATTATGGCTTTCTGGTGTGCTTCGTCGTTTTTAAAGAACCCGTCGGCCAGGCCTACATTCTCACGTACCTCAACGCCGAGAATGCGCGCAGCATCCAGTCCTTCCTGAATGCGGCCCTCGGGCGTTCCGCGTGTGCCTAGTTCACCTCTTGTCAGATCGATAATGCCTACTTTTTTGCCCAGCGCGATCTGCGCGAGCAATGTACCGGCGCAGCACAGTTCCACATCGTCGGGATGTGCTGTGATGGCAAGGATATCTAATTTCATGATCGTTTCGGATTATTTAATGCGCAGTTTCTGCCCGATCCGCAATGTGGAGCGGGTCGACATACGATTTCTGCGTGCAATGGAAGAAATGCTCACGCCGTAACGGGAAGCAATGGACCCGAGCGTATCGCCCGAGCGTACTTTGTGTAAGATAGAACGGGAATAGGCCGTCGGCGCGTCCCCGGCTTCAAATTCGCTCTTGGTTGATTTTCCCCGGATATGGCTCCATGCGGAGCTGGTCAGCAGGAAATGGTCGGACTTAATGGCCGCGCCGGGCCAGTCGAATATATGTTCGGGGTCAAACGGGTTACCTTCGTAACGGTTTTCGTAATGCAAATGCGAGCCCGAGCTTCTTCCCGTATTTCCTCCCAAACCGATTACTTCACCCGCTTTCACCAACTGGCCTGATTCGACCATTTGCTTGGAAAGGTGACCGTACAGTGTTTCGAGGCCATTGTAATGCCTTACCACCACAAACCGGCCATAGCCACTGCCGTCCCAGGCTACAATGCGTACCATACCGTCGTAGGTGCTGCGTACCGAATCGCCCGTTTCCAGGTCGAGGTCGGTACCATTGTGCCAGCGGCCCCAGCGGTAGGCAAAGTGCGAGGTAACCGGTGTGCGGTCCATGGGCGCGGCCCACATGCGGTTGGCAGCCTGATCGTACAATTTAAGGTCTACCGGCTCGTCAAAGTCTTCCGGTTTAAGGCCATAGGGGTTAATGGTGCGGGCGTCCCAGATCACGTAATATTCGGCGGCCTTCACCCATTCATCGGCAACGAGCACGGAGTCTTCGGCGATCACTACTTCGGTTTCCCCTTCGTCAATGGTGGCAGTATCTTCATTCACGACGGGGTTCAGCGGCTTGACCGGCTCGAACTGGCTCTGGAATTTCAGGTTGGAGGTCTCTACTTCATATTCATCCTCGGGCTGAGGCGTGGCTTTCGTGGTCGGGCCATCATTAGCATTGCTGCCCGACTGGTTGATCTTGGGATTTTTTCGGAATTTTCCTCGCTCTTGCGCTTGCGTGTTCCAGGAGATCAGACACACGGCCATTAGCAAACAAACAATAAGCTTTACTTTCATAAGTATAATACCAAATCAGACTACGCTGTTTTGTCGAACATTCAGCGTAGCCTGACTCCTATTAGGGGTTGTGCGATTGATTTAAGCTGTTTCTTCTTCGATAATAACGTCCACCTCCCGTTCAACCAGGAATCTTTCGGCATCCAGCGCCGCCATACAACCCGTTCCCGCGGCGGTAATAGCCTGGCGGTACACATTGTCCTGAGCATCACCGCACGCAAAAACGCCTTTAATGTTGGTGCAAGAGCTTCCTTTAATGGTCTGGATATAACCGGTTTCGTCCATATGGACATAACCTTTGAAAATATCCGTGTTCGGTTTGTGGCCAATCGCAACAAAGAAACCGGTTGCTTCCAAAAGTTGCTCCTCGCCGGTTTTATTATTTTTAACCAATACTGATTCCAGGCCGTCTTCGCCGTTCAGCTTAAGAGTTTCTGTATTCCAGAGGATCTCAATATTTGGCAATGTTTCCAAACGTTTCTGCATGATCTTCGACGCGCGCATTTCGTCGCGGCGCACCAGCAGATATACTTTACGGCAGAGTTTGGCCAGGTAGCTTGCTTCTTCGGCAGCCGTATCGCCGGCGCCTACAACAACTACGTCCTGTCCACGGAAGAAGAAGCCGTCACAAACCGCACAGGCAGATACGCCGCGGCCGTTCAAACGTTCCTCGCCTTCCAGGCCAAGCCATTTGGCCGAAGCGCCGGTGGAAATAATGACCGCGTCGGCAGTGATCTCGTGCTTGTTGTCGATGATCACTTTGTGAGGGTAACCGGTAAAATCAACAGAAGTAGCAAGGCCGTAACGGACATCAGTACCGAAACGCTTGGCCTGTTTTTCAAAGTTGATCATCATCTCCGGGCCGGTAATGCCATCGGGATAGCCCGGGTAATTGTCAACTTCTGTGGTGATGGTAAGCTGGCCTCCCGGCTGAGCACCTTGGTAAAGTACAGGATTCAATCCCGCGCGGGACGCATATATGGCGGCTGTATAACCGGCAGGGCCGGAGCCGATAATGAGGCAAGAGACTTTCTCGGATGACATGTTAATATAAAACTACTGTTAATGACGAATGTTCCATGTTTTAGCTGGAATTTCCAGCGGCGCCAGACAAGGCTGATATTCGTGTGTGAACCTGGATATCGCCTTATTGTACCTGTCAGTACAACAAAGGCTGACTGACAAAAGTGCAAAATTTCAGCCCGTTATGCAAATGCATTTAAAGGATGCGCCACTCGATCCTTCGGTTTTTTTGCCGGTTTTCATCGGAGTCATTGGGCGCCATGGGCTTTGTTTCGCCATAACCTTTGGCCAAAATCCGATCGGCCGCAATTCCTGATTGTTGCAGATAATATTGTACCGACTGCGCCCGACGTTGCGAGAGGGCGGTATTCTCGGTGTCGGAACCTACGTCGTCGGTATGGCCCGATATTTCGATTTTGACGGTTTTGTTTTTGTTCAAAAAGTCAGACAGTTTGTCGAGCTCAACCTTCGATTTGTCATCCAGGATATATTCCCCTGTTTTAAAGAAAATGTTGTTCAGGATTTCTGCACGGTCTTTCTCGATCGCCTCCATCGGAATTTCAAGGTCTACAAACGAATGGTCGTCATTGACTGTAAACGAAAGGCTTTTAAACAGATACCCCGGTTTTGAAACATAAAAAGCATATTCACCTCCGCTGTTCAACACTGCCAGAAACGAGCCGTTCTGACTGTCGGAATTGAATGAGCCTACTTTGGTCTGGGTTTTCAGGTCGTAAAGGTCGATGTCCGAAGCGAGGAGCGTTCCGGTCTTTTTATCGAATACCTTCCCCTTTGCGTAGCGCGTAGGGACAATCGTCTTTTGCAGCGATTCGGGAACGTGAAAGGTATACAGCAATGAGCGGCCGTCGCCTTTTTCGGTATTATCATCCGTATAATAGGCATTCTCCCCGTTGGAGGTGATGAATAGCCCCACCTGGTCGGAAACGGTGTTGATAGGGTAGCCCATATTGACAGGCGGTGACCATAGCGTATCCATTTTTTGCGTAATAAAAATATCGAAGCCACCCATCCCTGCCAGGCCATTGGAGGAAAAGAAAAGCGTACGGCCATTCGCGTGAATGAACGGAGCATTTTCTTCATCGACGGTATTAATAGCCGGGCCAAGGTTTTTGGGAGTCGTCCATTGTTTTTTATCGTCCAGGTAGGTAACCCAAATGTCGCGTTTGCCCACGCCGCCTTTCCGGTCGGAGGCGAAATAGAGCGTGTGGCCGTCTGCGGACAGGGAGGGCTGTGATTCCCATTCGCGGGAATTGACCTGCTGGCCCAGATTTACCGGCTGGCTCCAATCTTTTCCTTCCTTTTGAGAAATGTACAAATCGCAGCTGCCGAGACCGTCGGGCCGGTTGCAAGCGGTGAAAACAAGCGTACGTCCATCGGCCGAAACCGTGCAGGTACCTTCGTTATTGGCCGTATTGATGGTTTTGGAAATTTCCTCGGGTACATCCCAACGGTCAGCCGGGCTGCGGTCAGCCGGGCTGCGATCAGCCGGGCTGCCTTTCTTCCGGCGGGTGTAATAGATGTTTTCATCGCGATTCTCTGTTAACCCGGTGAAAATCAATGTTTCATCATCTGCCGTCATCACCGGGAAATACTGTGTTCCCAGGAAATTCACGGTGTCGCCCATTGATTTTTTCTCGATGGGGAGCGGATTTTTAACCGCCTCCTGCGCGAAACGTGAGGAAGCAACCGATTTTTCGGCTAACCGGCCGAGACTGGACTTCGGCGGAAATAATGCTACCGCCTTCTCGAAATAATACTGGGCGGAATCGTAACGCTGCACATTAAAATGATCGCGACCGATCCATTGGTATGCCGGCGCGGACTGGGGCGCATCCGCTTTGAGACGGATAGCAATGAAGTAATGTTTGCGTGTAAGGTCGGGCTTTCTTTGCAGTTCGTAAATCTGCGCAAGCCGCAGGTGGGTATCATAGCTGTCGGGCTCGATTTCGATTACTTTTTCGAAGAGCTCGGTCGCCTCCGGAAGCTTCCTTTCCTGCCAGGCTTTTTGTGCCTTTTCGTATACCTCCCGCGCTTTTCTGGATAATGTAAC
>CBIHPQ010000140.1:0-15030 GCA_966211825.1 uncultured Dyadobacter sp.
GCCTGGAAGCCTAGCCAGCCGTAGACCTTACTGGATCCATCGGGCTTTTTCCCTAACCAAACGGGAGAAAGCCCTTTTTTTGCTTCTGCATTGAGTAATCCTGAATCTTGGGCAAAAAAAGTGCTGAGCGAGGGGCCGGCGAACAATGCGAACCGGGACCCAATTTTCTTTTCGATCGCGAGCGCGAATTTTACGATGCCCTGGTTGATGTCGTCGTCTCGGTCGGTATTTAAAAATACGATGCTACCGGTAAGATCTGCATTGGCGCTCCAACCTCTACCCAGGCGTTGTGCGGTGCCGAATCCATAACCGAGCGTAAACAGGGGTTTGTCTTTCGTATCCCCATTGAAACCGAGGTTGAAAATATTGTAAAACCGCTCTACGCCCGTTTTGAATGCAGTATTGAAATAGTTGAATTCATCGGTCGAGAACTCGTAGCGGCGGTACCCATTGCTGTGCACCCAGCTAAACAGCCCGAACGGCACCTTTGCGGTAGAATCCGCGTAGTTGATGAAGCCGATCTGATGGCCTTTCCGCACCGTATGCGCATAATTATAGCCGGCTGAAAATTGGTAACCATCCAACACTCCCACAACCACATTACCAACGCCTGCAACCTGGAAGCCCGAAAAATTCTTCCCGGTATAGTTGATAAAATTGGTCCCCTGGAAACCGTTGAAGTTGCCAAGCGTCATGTTGAGGAAGTTCGCGTATTGGAAACCCGTCACATTGTTCCCCACGACATTGGCCACGCCGCCAAGCTGGAAACCGGTCACATTGCCCCGCACCACGTTGATAAGGCTGCCGACTTCGAACTTGGAAACACCGAGCGAGTAACCGGCGATGAGGTTAATCGAATAGTCGTTCACAATATTACCGCTTAGCTCGTGATTAGTGCCCAAAAACGGTAAGATCGATGCCTGGAACGGCGCATACAGCGTGTCTTCGATGTTGCGGGTGTGCACGGCCTGTTTGGCGGATGCAAATGCACTCACAAACTTGTTTTGAACCCGCCGGTACTTCTTGCGGAGCGTTTCATAGTCGGCCCAGGTGATGGCTTTTCCGCTTGCCGAGCTGTCGATGAACATCGTGTCGCGGGGTAATTCGGCTTTCGCGATTTCGAATTGGGGCACAGCCACTTTGGTGTGCAGCGAGTCCACCTGCACGGGCGTGTGTGTCGCCACTTTTCCCGAAATGGGTTTCAACGTGTCCGGATTGAGGGAAATCTGCAGATAGGTGTCCTTGCGCGTGGGAATAGGAATGGATTTGCCGATATAGTCTTCCTTCCTCACTTCCAGCCGGAGCGAGGAACGCGCTGCCGGAAGGCGGATTTTGTAATAACCATATTGGTTGCTTACGGCCGAAGCCAGTGTCACCGACTCGTAAATACTCGCGTTGGCCAGTTTTTTACCGGTCTTATTGTCGATAATATAGCCGTTCAGGTCAAAATCCTGGGGTTCCTGGGGCTTTTCGGCTTCGACGGTTTTTTGAAGGATAATGTAACGGCGACGTTCTTTAAATGTGACTTTGCCTTGAAAGATCGCATTCAATATTTCACGGATGCTCCGATTGACGGCCTGGATCGAGACACGGCTTTTGACGTCGACCATGTCGGGACTGTACGAGAAGCTGAAACCACCGAGATCGCCGATTTTTTGCAACGTTTCGTCTAGCGGCTGATTGGTCACCTTTAATGTAATGCGCTTTTCCAGCAATTCCTGGGCTAAAAGCTGCCCCGGAAGCAGACAGACGCAGATACACCAGAATGCAAATCTGTAAAGTATTTTCAAAGCAGGATAACTTGTGGTTTCTATTGGCAACCGTTCCCTTCGAGCCAGTACACCTTTCCTTCCTTACGAAGATTTAGGTCGAGGGTCTCGGCGATTACGGACAATGTGGCGTCCACCGGTTCTTTTTCGAAGCGGATCGTGAGCCTGCATTGTGCGATTTTATCATTGGAGAGCCGCACATCTACGTGATAGCCGTCGCGGATCGACGTCACAACGTCTTGCAGATCGGCAGCATTGAACTCGTACACCTGCGTGCGGTAACCCATCAGGTTCATATTTGCCTGCAGGCTGCGGATCGAATCTTTGAGTACTTCGGCGCTTTGCCCTTTCACGAGCTCCACGCGGTGGGCGTCTTTGGTTACGCGCACCTTACCGGTAGCCACATCCACCCGCACAGGAGCTTTGTCATATGCTTTTACATTGAAAGAAGTGCCCAGAACCCGCACCTCCGTGCCATTCGCTTGAATGACGAATGGGTGCCCGGCATCCGGTTTTACATCAAAAAAAGCTTCTCCCTGTAATGAAACCGTCCGCAAATCGCCGTTGAAATGTGCCGGATAAGTCAGTTTTGAATTATAATTGAGAAAAACCTTCGTTCCGTCGGGGAGGATCTGCTCGGTAGTATTGTCGGTCGTCGCGACTTGAAGCGATTCGGGCGTTTTGTCTGAAATCAGGAAGAACCATCCGAACGCCATGACCAGTATCGCGATCATCGCAGCCGCCCAGACCGTCACCGGAAGCCGCCGTCTCCTCATTTCGGGCCGGAATTCAATGGTTTTGGCTTCGGAAGCAATGGGCGGGGCTTTGCTTGCAGCCATTTTGCCTTTCATTTTATTCCAGGCAGCATCGGTATCCACTGCAACGGCGCTTTTTTTCATGGAGGCCGTGTGGTCCCAGATCAGCCGGTAACTCGCCAGCTCCCTCGCATGGGCGTCCGATTCGGCGAGCCACGTTTCTACACTATTTCTTTCGGATTCGGAAGCGGTATCGGCCAGGTAACGTGCTAACAGTTCCTCCGATATGTTTGCATGAGATGAGTTCATGGTTACGATCTGATTAACTGTTCAACAATGCTACAACACAACCAAAGCGTCACCGGCAGGTAATCTGCCAGTTCCGCGCGCAGAATTTTCAAAGCTTTCCCTATCTGATTTTCCACCGTTTTAATGGATATTCCCAACTGATCTGCTATTTCCTGATATTTCAATTCTTCAAAACGGCTCAACCTGAATGCCTTCTGGCATTGCTCCGGCAGGGTGCTTACCGCCCTTTCAATGCGTTCTTCCAGCTCGCTGGCGTGGATCACCTCCGTCACCGAGTCGTACGACCCGCTCGAAAAGTGCATTGTATAATCCTTATGTGCCTCACGAACGGTGGCGTGCTTGAAGCGGTTGAGGCAATGGTTATGCACCGCCCGGTACAAATAGGATTTCAGTGAAAGTGTAATTTCGAGCTCTTCCCGCTTCTCCCAGATCGTCAGGAAAACCGTCTGCACGACTTCCTCCGACTCTTCTTCATCTTTGAGCATTGAACATGCATAATTGCAGAGCCTCGGATAGTACGTCCGAAAGGTCTGCTCAAAGGCCTGTTCATCGCCCCGCCGTATCGCGCTGACTATTTCTGGGTCGGAAGAGTGCACCGTTATCTGTTTTTGATTTTCGGTCAAAAATAGATAATCTCTTTCGATTAGCGGTTCCTGATATAGAAGAGCGGTCATTTTGAATGTCCTTTGGAAAGAGACAATTTAGTCTGCGTGTACCCCTATGAGAAAAAAGTATTTTTTTAAATAGGGGAAACCCGGGGACTGCTTGTCATAGCTCCAAACATCTTTTAGCCATGAAACAAATTATTCTTAAGCTTTCGATTGCCCTTAGTATCGCTTCCGTTTTCCAATCCTGTGTGTATGTCAACAAGGATGAGGACATTCCGCCGCGGGGTGAGGCCACCCGCGACTATGATTTCCGGAATTTTGATGAGCTGGAAATAAGTGACGCGATGCGCGTCCACGTCGTAGCCGGGACTTCCTTCGAAGTGACCGCTACCGGCGAGCGCAACGACCTCGACGATCTGACCATATTCGTGCAGGACGGGAAGCTCACAGCCCGGTACAATAATTCCTGGAAAAAACGTCAGAGAATGGATATCGACATAACGATGCCCGATCTGGCCGGTGTGGACTTTTCCGGGGCCGTAGATGCCGAGATCGACGATTTTCAAAATCTGCCCAGCATTGAAATAGATCTTTCCGGCGCTTCCCAGTGCGATTTTGAAGGAACGGGCACTACACTGAAATTCGAAATCAACGGTGCTTCCCAGCTGAATGTTTTTGGTAAAATGAAATTCCTCGACGGCGAGGCCTCCGGTGCTTCACAGCTCAATGCATTCGATCTCGAAACGGAAGAATCCGATCTGGACGTTTCGGGTGCGAGTAATGCGAGGGTTTGGGTGACGCGCCTGCTGGACGTAAAGGCGTCGGGCGCGAGCAATGTACGTTACCGCGGCAATCCGAAAGTCGAAAAGGAAGTTTCTGGTGGGAGTAGTGTCCGCGCTGATTAGCAATTTTCAGGGGATCATTCCGTATTTGGCCCGGGCCTGTGCTTTCGACATGCCGTCGAAATGCCACCATTCCGTGGTATTGACCTTGAATCCCACCTGGGTCATCACTTTTCGCAAAAGCTGGCGGTTTTCAACTTGTTTGACCGTCAGCTTTCCTTTTTTCAGCATTTCCTGTTCGGAACGCGGGTAGGCCAGCGGGCCGAAGAAATCGAATTTCGTACCCATATCGAGCGGAATACCTTTTTCGTCTGCAACGGTGAGGTCGATAGCGCATCCAAAATTATGGTTTGACCCGATTTTAGGATCGGCCACATATTGTGTTTTGCTGCGCGCCGGGATTTTCAGGTGGTCGAGCGCATTCCAGAGGTCATATTGAGCAGAATTGGGCCGTGCGGCGTCGTACACCAGCAACTTATATCCGGGCTTTTGTTGCTGCAACAATGCATTCGCTCTGGCAAGCCGTTTGGCCATTTCGGGTTGCAGGTATGCGCGGGTAAGCTCGCCGTACACATCACGCCCGATGAAATTGTCCGTGGTCGAGTATTTCAATTCAACCAATATGCCCGGATCGATTTTTTGGACGTCTACTAATCCCTGGCTGACCATCTTTTGTTCAATGGCCGGGAGTTGTTTCGACGATTGGGCGATGGCGAGAAACGTGGGCAGGCTGGCTAGCAGCAGGTAAATTGCAGTTTTAAGCATAAAAAAATATCCTTGCAAAGGCTGCAAAGATATTCTTTTTGAAATGAGAAAGACTGCCTAGTAGCGTTTGATGTTGATGCTGGTCAGCCCGCCTTCGTAATGCACAATGATTTTTTTTGCTGCGGTGTCAAAGTTGTTTGAGCGGTAAAGCCCGTCGCCGATTTTGTTCAGCCCCTCCATATTTTTAGCATTCAAAGCACCGTCCATTCGCATTTCGCAACCCACTGATTCGGGGATTTCGAGGGTAACCGAGGCAACGCCGGCTTCGATTTCAACGACCGACACAGGCAGCTTATCGCCCATACGGATGTCCATATCCGCTACGCCGGTGCTCACTTTCAATTTTTCAACTTTATAGTTGCTGAAATCGAAATCACCTTTTCCCGCCCCGATGCCGAGATCGACAGTCCAGATCGGCCTTTCATTTAAATGGATTTTTGCCTGGTTGGAAATCTCTCCGTTTTTGATCTTGACATTACCTTCCTCCATTTTTAAGGAAACAGAGGCGGAGTTGTCCAGCTTGTTGATCGACGTGTTCGACCGGAAGCCGACGACTGTGCTTGTGGTAGCCGCCTCGAAAAGCTTCGCGGTATTACCATTCATTGAGAAAGAACCCGCGCCGCCTTCCAGGTTAAAGTTGGCTTTCTGGATAAAATCCTGCATATCATAGTTGTAAGAGCCGTTGATCGGGCGTTCCCCGTCTTTTGCCCGTTCTTTTTGGTAATCGTCGTCGGTTTCGTCTTCGTTGTCATTATCCTGGTCGTCGTCGTGATGGTAGCCGAAATCGTGATCATCATCGTCATCGTCCCAGCCGAAATGCCAGTCATCGCGATGGTTATCGAAGGCCTGGTGCGTTTTGTTAACGACCCCGCCAAGAACGGAGAGGGTAATGAGCAATGCGACGATACCACCCGAACCACGTTCCCGGCCGGCGGCCATCAGGATCGCACCGGCGAGGATCAGCAGGATCGGCCAGTAAGGTAGTATCGCATCCCAGTCGATATTCAGTAGGTTCATGCTCCGAAGCAGCCAGATCACCCCTAGAATGACCAGCATACCACCCCAAACAATGCCTCTTGAGTTTTTCATGATCTTAAATGTTTGATCGGTTAGTATTGTCGGAATTCAGGAAGTTGCGCAACAGCAGCAGCCCGCCGGTCACGATCAGGATAATGGGCCAGAAGAAGCGCCCGAAATCGAAAGCGGTCAGTTCTTCCACCAGAAACAGCGATCCGATGA
Organism: uncultured Dyadobacter sp.; assembly: GCA_966211825.1. Lineage (GTDB taxonomy): Bacteria > Bacteroidota > Bacteroidia > Cytophagales > Spirosomataceae > Dyadobacter. The sequence goes on from CBIHPQ010000140.1 coordinate 6,288, forward strand.
CAATGAGGATTACACCCCAAAAAATGTTTTTGAAATTCATGGCTTTATGGTTTATGGTAAGATTCGGGAAGGTCAGTTGACTTTGATCACGTCGTCGTCACTGTCCGGCTTTTTCAGTTCAGGATCTTCCGGGAAATGTGATTCCGGAGCAGTGCTGGGCGAAAACGGAGTATATGGCTGCGGGTCTGGCCCCGGATCGACCGGTTCAACCGGCGGGGGCGTCGTTGGGTACACGGTTGTTTTGTTTTCATGCTCCTTATCGCGCTGGCGCAGGATCAGGAAGGCACCTATCGCAATGAGCGCAATGGGCCAGAAATATTTTTTAAACTGGTACCAAACCGGCAGATCGTCGACAAGCATTAAACCACCAAAGAAGATGAGCACGCCACCGAGTATCATCATAGTCTGATCCGATCTTTTTTTGTCGAACAAGGGCTCAGACGGTTTGGATGGCTCGGAACCGAATGCGGTGTGAGTCGTGTACACATCCGCTGCGGGGCCAGTGGGAAGTACCGCCCAGAGGATGATGTAAATTAATCCGGTCATCCCAAAGCCGGGAGGCAGTATCGGCAGCGCCATTACGACGAAAATAACGCGGACAATTACCACGTCAATTTGCAGATACTGAGCGATTCCCGCGCAAACTCCTCCGAAAACTGCCTGGTCGGGTATGCGATGCAATTTCTTTTCCATGATTAGTCTAAGTGTTTATTTGTAATCAAAGGTAGTAGGTAATGCAAGATACTGTAAACCGGAAAATTATTATCGGCGAAAGGGCGTGTTAAGCGGATGTTTTTAGTGAGAATGTATTTTAAATGCGTGAAAAACGGAGTTATTGTTCTTCCAGCGCTTCGAGAATGTCCATCATCGAGCCGAAATCCTTATAACCGGGCCGGATTTCCTCGCTTCCACGCAATGCAATGCCGATGTTCGGCAGCAGTTCGGTCAGTGCGCTGACGGTAAATTCATTGTCGAGCCCGAATCCAACCAGCACAGGATAATCAGCTTCAATCGTGCCCAGAACCTGCATCCACGATTCGGATAGCTCGGCTTCGTTGTCACTTTCCAACAGGAAATGCGTGACTTCGCCTTCGTAGCGGCTAAGAATGGCCACGATCTCGCCGGACTCATACACGTCCACGCTCACGCGCAGCAGCAGAGGCAGGCTGAGTTCGGTGCGGAGGTAATTGAGCAGGCCCGGATCATTCACCTGCACGGCATGTACGGGATATTCCGCAAGGGCAGCAATTATCGCGTCCGGATCGGTTTGGGCTGTTTCTGCGACCAGCGTTACCCCGGCGAGCCAGGAACAAATATCTTCGAACTTTTTTGGAGAAATATAATTGGGAGAATCTTCGTCAATAGAAAAACCAAGCATTTCAACACCCATTCCCGCACAATAACGCGCGTCGGAGAGGTTGGTAACGTTGCTGATTTTTACGGTTTTGGTAAGCATTGAAAATGGTAATAGGTAAATCAATTATTTGGATAAAACCTTCTCTTCCAGGAGTAATCCGCGAAGGCTGATGTCTATGTCAAGGTCAGGCCAGTGAATGCCCGTTTGTGAGATTGTATATTGATCCAAATCATAATCCTCTGCTTTTTCTAAGTATGGAAAAGATGATAATGTTCTGGTTATCACACGTTTGTCATTCAAAATAAAAAGTGCCAGATCAAGATCTCTTGCGAAACCAAAATGGCGGATTTGTAATCCGCTATCCAGAATCATCTGGTCGAGATCATCCGCTATGTCGATGATGTCATGATCACCAGCCTCATTCAGCAGAAGTTGCAGCTCTTCACTTATCAAAGGTGTTATGCCAGGATTGGATGATCTTTTCATAGTTGCAGACGATTATATCCAAAATGCTTCTCATTTCATTCTTCTTAAAACCATGGTTGTAGGAAACCACTATTTCCGGCACCAACTCTATTCTCGCATTACATTTGCCTTTTTCAACGTGAATATGAATGGGTTCGTGCTCGTTCATCCAGAAAAAGAACCGGAATCCATTAATGTACAATACTGTTGGCATCTCAAAATTAGCTAAAAAGTGGCAGAAACGAACAAAGGCGAAGAACGGTCGCTTACGCGGCACGATCTTCGCCTGAGGTTGTAATGAAGGAATTTTGAGTCTGCTACTTACTTCGCCGAAAACTTATACTTCGTAGTAGTATGATAAGTCTGTCCCGGATTCAAAGTTGTCGTTGGGAACTGTGGCTGGTTCGGTGAATCGGGGTAGTGCTCGGTTTCGAGGCATAGGCCAAAACGCTTTACGTAAGCGGCACCTTTGCCCGTCAGTTTGCCGTCGAGGAAGTTGCCGGTGTAAAATTGAACGGCTGGCTCGGTGGTGAAAACTTCCATGACACGGCCGCTTTCAGGGTCTTTCACAGTTGCGAATTGTACGAGACCGTCGCCGCTGCGTTTCAGCACCCAGCAATGGTCGTAACCGCCGCCGGCTTTGATTTGCTCGTCTTCGGTTTTGTTAATGCCTGCCGAGATTTTGGTCGACTTGCGGAAATCGAACGGCGTACCTTCCACTGCGCGGAGCTTGCCGGTCGGGATCAGGGTAGTGTCCACGGGCACGATGCTGTCGGACTCGATGGTTACTTCGTGGTCCAGAATATCGCGTTTCAGTCCGGTAAGGTTGAAATACGAGTGGTTGGTGAGGTTCACAACGGTTGGCTTGTCGGTCGTGGCAGTGTAATCGATCGACAATGCATTGTCGTTGTCAAGTGTATAAACCACTTTCACGGTCAGATTGCCGGGGTAGCCCTCTTCCATATCCTTGCTGGTGTATTCCAGTTGCAAACCTACCACCGAATCCTGCTTGATCTCGGTCGCTTTCCAGATCACTTTATCAAAGCCTTTTGTCCCGCCGTGCAATGCATTGGGGCCATTGTTAATCGCCAACGAGTACTCCTGACCATTCAACTTGAATTTCCCTTTGGCAATGCGGTTGCCATAACGGCCTACCAATGCGCCAAAGAACGGATGGCCGCTTAAATAGGGAGCCAGCGAGTCGAAACCCAGCACCACGTCCGCCCATTCCCCGTTTTTGTCAGGCGCAGTCAGTTTCGTGATGATCCCGCCGTAGTTGGTAATGTTCACGGTCATACCGTTGGCGTTGGTCAGTGTGTAAAGGTCAGCCTGCTGGCCGTCTGGAAGCTGCCCGAAAGCCTCTTTGGAAATAGTACTGATCATTTTTTCTTCGTTCTTGGTTTTTGAGCAACTGAAAACGGCCAGGCCAACCAGCGCGGTGAGTAAAAAAGGGATTCTTCTCATAGTCAAAGGTTAAGAGTTTGTGTAAATGGTCAGGTTATGCAAGCGCCACTTCCTCGGTACCATCCGTGATCTTTACCCGGTAGCAAGGCAGGTCGATTTTGTATTTTTCGAGATAAGCTTCCTTCATTTTTGCTTCAAAAGCATCTACGGCCTCTTTTTTAACGAGATTGATCGTGCAGCCGCCGAAACCGCCGCCCATCATCCGCGCGCCGAGTACCGACTCGTCGTTTAACGTTTCGGCAACAAGGAAGTCCAGTTCCGCGCAGCTTACTTCATATTCATCTTGCAGGCCAAAATGGGTTTCATACATTTTTTTACCAAAATCAGGAAGGTTACCCTGTACAAGCAGGTCGCAGGCATCCTGCACACGCTGGATTTCCTCCGTCATAAACTTGCAGCGGCGGTACACCACATCCCCCAATTCGTCTTTGTGTTCTTCCACCAATGCGGGGGTCGCGTCGCGAAGGCTTAGCACCTTTGGATCATATTGTTGCAGGATAGCAGTGCCCTTCTCGCATTCCTGGCGCCGGGTATTGTACTCCGAACTCGCGAGCGAATGCTTCACCATTGTGTCGCAAAGCACGATCAGGTAATCGTTCATCGGGAACGGGAAGTACTCGTATTCCAGCGAGCGGCAATCGAGCCGGATCACAGATTCTTCTTTACCAAAGGCAGAAGCAAACTGGTCCATAATGCCGCATTGCACGCCCACATATTCATTTTCAGCTTTTTGCGACATTTTTACAATGCTGAATCGGTCGAGGTTCAGCCCGTAAATTTCATTCAATGCAAACAGCAAACAGCACTCCAATGCCGCCGATGATGAAAGTCCTGCCCCTACCGGCACATTACCCCCGAATGCAGCCTGAAAACCACCGATCTTCAAGCCCTTCTTTTGAATTTGTTCCACAATGCCGATCTGGTAATGCGGCCACGATTTTTCAGGCTTCGACAGATCGTCCAATGAAAATGAATAGGTCTGGTCGAGGTCGGCGGCGTAGAGGATCACCTGGTCGTCTTCCCGCGGGGCTATGACGAAGTAGACAGCCTTATCGACGCTGGCGGGCAGCACGAAGCCATTGTTATAATCGGTATGCTCTCCGATGAGGTTAATGCGGCCCGGGGAGCGGAACACGCGCACCACTTCGCGGGTGCCGGGGCCGAATTTTAAAAAATATTTATCCTGGATACCTTCCGCGATATCGGTTTCTGTTAGTAACATTTCAGTTTCGGTCGATTATTAATATCCTTTTACAAGGTTCACTTCATTGGCGATCGTGCCGCCGTTTTGTATTGCAAAAATGTTGTTGAGAAATAAATCTACTTTACCCATGTGTTCATTTTTATGGCCGCCGCCGGTGTGCTGCGTCAATACCACATGGTCCATTTGCCAGAGCGGACTGTCTGAAGGCAACGGTTCTGTTTCGGTCACGTCAAGTACAGCGCCGTCCAGTTTTCCGGATTGTAATGCTGCTATCAGGGCACTTTCGTCGGTCGTGCTGCCGCGGCCTACGCTTGCATAAACGCTTCCGTCCTTCATGGCCGAGATAAATTCCGCATTCACAAAATGCTGCGCGGTTCCGGGTAGGGTGTTGATGACCAGATCGGCGTGGGGAAGTTCATTGAAAAGATCCTCCTTGCTGTGAAGGTCAGCGTCCTGCGACGTACGGGCCATTAAATGGGTCGTACAGCCGAGACCTTTCAAAATCGCATTCACAGACAAGCCTATCGTTCCGGCTCCGAGCACGATCACATTCTGTTTATATAAAATCTTCAACTCGGCGCGCAAAGGCGTACCGATCCATTCCGACTTCTGTTTCAAAAGCGTCAGCTTGTCGAGGCCACGGTACAATGCCAGCACACCACCGACGATCGACTCGGCGCATGGCCGTGCAAACCAGTCGCCCATATTGGCCGTCTTGACGTGGTCGGGAATGGAAACGGACGAATACTGGTCAAATCCGGCGGAATCTAGCTGCCAGAATTTCAGATTGGCCGGAACGGCCTCAAACCATGCCACCGGCGGGTTACCAAGGATATAATCGGCGGTGGCGAACCAGTTTTTAAGTTCTTCATTACTGGCCGCCTCCGTGCGGAAATGGATCTGATGCTGCGGGGTAAGTGCTTCGCTTAGTTTGGCATTGAGCGAGCCGTCGAGTAAGGCGTGGCAGTATATGATCATCTTTTGTTTTTGTTTAAAGAGGCAAGGTAAAATGATTTACCTGTAATATCTGCTAATCAGACGGCGAAATGGGCCGTTATCCTCCACAATCTGACACTTTTCAAATCTTTTTCAGGATTTTCCTGGCCCTCGACTGGAATGCTGCCTGCTCATATTCAACCGACTCTTCGAGGAAAATGCGCAGCTCTTTCCGGATCTCAGGGTAAATTTTGGAAAGGTTGAAAAGAATGGTCAGGCAAAATGTACGTATCGCGATGGCCATCTGGCGGTTGACCATGATCCCGAACGCGGCGTCCATCAGCTCACCGTGAAACTCGTCGGGAATCGTTACATCCTGCAAAATTCGTGCGCTGTTGCGGATCACGGCGTCATGGATACCGTTGCGTTTCAGCTGGCTGATCAGCACGCCGATGTACGGGCCGATCAGTTCCGGGCGCTCGTGCGTGGCGAGGCTCACGGCGTACGCGGCGCGTTGCGCGAGACGGTATTCGTCGGATTCGAAACAATGCATCAGCTGCCTGAAAGTTTCCTCCGAGGTACAGGCATACATTGCCACCTCCGTCGCTTTCCGCTTCGATTGGTAAGGGTCCGCCAGCAGTTCGTCCTTGATATTCATGATAATGCGAGATCTAAATGCAAATGCCCCACGTTTAAGCAGGGCATTCGCTGACAATACTTGCAGGGCATTCAATTACTTGATTTCGCCTACCATATCTTCCGGTTTTACCCACGCATCGAACTCTTCGGGCGTCAGGTAACCGAGCGCAACCGCGGTTTCTTTCAATGTAGAGCCGTGTTTGTGGGCAGTCTGCGCGATTTCGGCTGCTTTGTAATAACCGATTTTGGTATTTAAGGCAGTAACCAGCATTAAAGAGTTGTTCACATGCTTCTTGATATTCTCGTGCAACGGTTCGATGCCCACGGCGCAATTATCATTGAACGAAACGCACACATCACCGATCAAACGGGCAGAATGTAGGAAGTTATAGGCCATCAGAGGCTTGAAAACGTTCAGTTCGAAATGGCCGTTAGAACCGCCGATGCCGATCGCCACGTCGTTACCCATTACCTGCGCAGCTACCATCGTCATCGCTTCGCATTGGGTAGGGTTCACTTTGCCCGGCATGATAGAGCTTCCCGGCTCATTGTCGGGGATATGGATTTCGCCAATGCCCGAACGCGGTCCTGACGACAGCATACGGATATCGTTACCTATTTTCATAAGACTCACCGCAACGGTTTTCAAAGCGCCGTGCGCTTCCACGATCGCGTCGTGCGCCGCGAGGGCTTCGAATTTGTTTTCAGCCGTGATAAATGGCAGGCCGGTCAATGCTGCAATGTGGCGGGCTACATTTTCGGAGTACCCAGGAGGCGTATTAATGCCCGTTCCGACCGCGGTACCGCCCAATGCGAGCTCGGAAAGGTGCGCCAATGTGTTATGGATGGCTTTCAAACCGTGGTCGAGCTGCGAAGCATAGCCCGAAAATTCCTGGCCGAGTGTCAGCGGCGTAGCATCCATAAAGTGCGTACGGCCGATTTTTACCACATTTTTGAATGCTTCCGATTTGGCTTTCAGCGTATCGCGGAGCTTTACAATACCCGGAATAGTCACGTCTACCAGGATTTTATAAGCCGCAATGTGCATGGCGGTAGGGTAGGTGTCGTTCGACGACTGCGATTTGTTCACATCGTCATTAGGATGCAAAACCTTCGTTTTATCAGCCAGGTCGCCGCCCTGCAGCACGTGCCCGCGGTAGGCGATCACCTCGTTGCAGTTCATGTTGGACTGCGTTCCGGAGCCGGTTTGCCATACTACCAATGGAAACTGGTCGTCGAGCTGGTCGGTGAGGATCTCGTCGCAAACCTTGCCGATGAGGTCGCTTTTTTCCTGCGGAAGAATGCCGGCTTCGTAGTTGGTGATGGCGGCTGCTTTTTTCAGGTATGCGAAGGCCTTGATGATCTCCTTCGGCATTTTATTGATATCCTGTGCGATAGGAAAGTTCTGGATTGAGCGTTGCGTCTGGGCACCCCAGTAAACATGGGCAGGTACCTGCACTTCGCCCATCGTGTCTTTTTCTATACGGTATTCCATTTTGAAGTAGAATGATAATGTAAAATGAACAATGTGCGGTAAAGTTAGGATCGGGTTTGCAGTTTCTGGAGTTTTTTGTGGATAAATGTTCATGTGTGAAAAAAGAATGTTTAGATTGACGCGGCTGGATCCTAAACACCACTTTTCATGACACCTAAAATCAATATCTATCCGAACTACGCCATCATGAGTTCGGCCGCCGCCGAGCGTGTGATCGACCTGATGAACCACAAACCCGGGTCGGTCATCTGTTTCCCTTCCGGAAGCAGTCCCAAAGGAATGTTCGATGCGCTGGTTGCAGCGAACCAGAACGGCCGAGTGGATTTTTCCAAATGCGTTTTCATCGGTCTGGACGAATGGATAGGCCTCGGCGCCGGCGATGACGGAAGCTGCCGCGACCTGCTCGACCGCGATTTCCTGAAACCTGTCGGCCTCCGCGACGATCAGATCGTCTTTTTCGACGGAAAGGCCTTCGACCCGCAAGCGGAATGCGACCGCGTCAATAAAATTGTAGAAAGCCTCGGCGGGCTGGACCTGATCATACTAGGTGTCGGAATGAATGGCCATCTTGCCCTCAACGAGCCCGGCACGTCATGGGATACCTACGCCCACATTTCCGAACTCGATACCATTACAGTGGAAGTCGGTCAAAAATATTTCAACCAACCGACCACGCTTACACGCGGCATTACGGTCGGTATCCGGCACATTCTCGAAGCGCGGGCTGCTATTCTGCTCGCTTCGGGCAGCGGAAAGGCCCCGGTTATCCAGCGGGCGCTCGCGTTCCCGGTTTCCAAAGATTTCCCCGCCACGGTCCTGCAAAATCACATGAATGCAGAATTTATATTAGATGCAGAAGCAGCGGAGTTGATTTCGTAATGGCTGAGATAGTTTATAAATTTATAAACTAAATTAATCTTAGTTTAAAGATGGCAGCTGTCAACCCCAATAAGAAAGAAAGGCTCTTACTCGACGTTCTTGTCACCACAGTTCAAAAAGATGCTTTGCTCAGTGTTATCAAAGCGCTTGATATTGATGTAACGGAGCGTGCTCTTTTGGAAGAGGAAGAAGACATTGCCGTGATGGCGGCAATGGAGGAGGGGTTAAAAAGCGGCATAGCAACGGAACAAGAAAAGAACGATTTCGAATCATTTCTTTCCGCCCAATAGGCTATGAAATATGA
>CBIHPQ010000141.1:0-14983 GCA_966211825.1 uncultured Dyadobacter sp.
CAAATTGTAGTGGGGTATATTTTGGAATTACGCCATCGGAACTTCCCAAATCTTTATAACCTAATGGAGAAGGAAATATGACGATCGCTTTCTCAGATTTTCTCAATTTCCGTATAGCCCGGTCGAATCCGGGAATAGTTCCGCTTGTTCCCGTGATATGATTAAAACTTCCTTCGCCAAATTTCTTGTCATCCAGGAATTTGCCAACATATTTTACCGTCACCGATTTGCCAACACCCAATGTATCGCCGGTTACTGTGTTTGTCCGCACTATGACAAGATCATCGCTGGTACGCTCAGAAACAGGGAATTGTTTGATTTTAAGGAAATCATCGATCTGTTGTTTTTCTGTGCGTGTTTTAATGAACTCCAGTTCAAGCCTTATTACAGAATATGCAGGGATATTTACACGATCAATATTTCCGAATGCGAGATAATACGGGAGCAGAAATGTTGCCTTTTCTCCTGTTTTGAAAAGAAAGATAGCTCTTTCAAGTCCCGGCAGTCCAGTAGAGTAACCTAGCACAGGGAAACTAAAAGAAGAATCTTTCTCTATTGATAAGACTTTTGTGCCGTTGAGAAGGTAACCGTTGAGTTTGACCGTAGCTGCGTCACCTGTTTTGGCATATGAACCAGAAGGGTTAGACTTTCGGATGATATAGCGCAGTCCACTGCTATCTCTAGCCGCTGTGCTGCCTTGGCTGTCGGCTTTTAGGAAAGCTTCGATTTCCGCCTCATTTTCTGTAATTTTCTCTTCATCCTTGTTATCATCTTTCATACAAGATGCCAACCCGATCATCATTGCCAGTAGTATACACCATACCAGATTAATACGCTTCATTTCTTTTTTAAGTAATTAATGGGGACTGTTTTAATTTAGGGTAGACCCTGTGATGCCAAAATTGGTTGTAATCACGAGTGAAAAACGTCGATTTTTACATTTTTTTCAAAGTATTTGCAAAATGGCGACAGCGGGCACTGAAAACATTGCGGGTTGCGCGCTGTGCATACGTAGCGCCCATGCAGGATGAGCCAATGATGTGCTTTATGGATCAAATGCCTGGGAATATTGCTCACCAGTTCCCGCTCGACGGCCAGCGGCGTTTTCGCAGTGAGTGGCACTAATCCGAGCCGCCTTGATACCCGGAAAACGTGCGTATCGACGGCCATTGCAGGCATGCTGAAAATTACCGAGGCAATCACATTGGCGGTTTTTCGGCCTACGCCCGGCATCTTTTGTAACTCTTCAACGGTCGACGGCACCTCGGAATGGAACTGTTCGACCAGCATCCGTGCCATTCCCACCAGATGTTTCGCTTTGTTGTTAGGATAGGAAATGGATCTGATGTACGTAAATACTTCCTCCGCATTGGATGCAGCGAGTGACTCGGGATCCGGAAAACGCTCGAATAGTTTTGGTGTGACGATGTTCACGCGCTTGTCAGTACATTGCGCCGACAGGATCACAGCTACCAGGAGTTCGTACGGGTTGGAATAATGCAGTTCGGTTTCGGGTTCCGGGAAGTTCTGGGTAAAATAGTCCAGGAAATGTTTATAGCGTTCTTTTTTTAGCATAATACGTTCTTGGTCTGCGAAGGAACGAAATCCGACACAGAAATCTTATCAAACTGGCTACCGGCAAACGACAGCCAGCGGGCCGGGTAACTGGTCCAAATCTAAAAAGTAATGGCAATTTCCAGCTACCGTACCGATAGCTGGAAGCGAAAAAACCTGCCGACTCGACCTAGTAAAGGAGCGCAGCAGGTCTTTTAGAAGAGAATTGTCGCGAATATCTGACAACTTCTGAAATCACTTTCTCGGAAGGAGTCCGGGTGATCTTATTCATCTGATTCTGGATTTCCAGGGAATCGAGATAAAAGTTCATCAAGTTATCGTCAAGTGCGAGCGCCTCAACAATCTGTTCATTTTCATTCTCAGTTGTTTCGGCATATAGATACCTTACAACATCATCGTAGGTAAAGGTTTTTGTCATACTGTGGGGCACGTTGGTTAAATTGCTTACGCAGGTTTATCAACGCGTAACGCATTCTCCCCAATGCTGTATTAATACTCACACCCGTGGCATCCGCAATTTCCTGAAAGCTCATGTCCTCGTAATGGCGCATGATCAGTACTTGCTTCTGCACGTCGGGCAACCGCTGGATCATTTCCCGCAGCTGCTCATGGGTTTCCTGACGAATCTGGATCGACTCAACGGAATCTTCCGAAAAATCCAGCGTGTTGAAAACACTGCTCCCATCTTCGAACACTACATTGGGGTAGCGTTTATCGCGTCTGAAATAATCAATGGCGAGGTTGTGTGCGATACGTATAATCCATGGCAGGAACTTACCTTCGTCGTTGTATCTACCACCTTTAATCGTGTCAACGGCTTTGATAAATGTATCCTGTAATAAATCTTCGGCTACATACTGGTCCTTGACAATCAAATAAATAGTGGTGTATATTCTCGACTTATGGCGCTGAACAAGCTTTTCGAAAGCCTTCTCATTGCCCCGGATATACAATGTTACCAACTCACTGTCGCTAACTTGGACTTTCTCCATTTTACTATTCGATTTAGTTAACGTAGAGCGGTTCGTCGATATTGTTTCTCCTTTCTGGTTTGGTGAAAAATTGGATGTGACTTTTAGGCATTTCGAATTATACGAATCAAAGAAATGGATTTGAAAAATAATTTGCAAATGTTTGAGTTTCTTTTTGCAGAAAAATTATTTCCCGTTAACAGATGTTAACAAGTTGTGCATGTTTAAGATGCGTTGTATTCGTTGTCACCAGTGCGTATACATATTAGAATAAATAATAGTACTTATTACATAATCTACGATACGGCTGTCGATAAAGATCGATTTTTGTCTACAAGTTCCTGCTTTTTTTCGGCCGGGCATAGTAATTTCACTTTTCTTATAAAAATTGAATTTTTACCAGATATGGGATACAAGCATATCTTCTTCGATTTGGACCATACACTTTGGGATTTTGAAAAGAATTCGTCCGAATCTCTCGAAGAAATTTACCACCATCACCAGCTTACCCGCTACGGCATTCCTTCATTGGAGGCGTTTGTGTGCTCATTCCTTAAAATTAATACTGCATTGTGGGATGCTTTTGATCGGGGACAGTTGCACCATAGCTATATACGTGAGAACCGGTTCAGGATGGTTTTCGAAGAATTAGGTGCGGAATGCCCGCCCGACCACAGTGAAATAGGCGAGCTTTACCTCACCTCGCTTCCAACCAAGAAGCATTTATTGGAAGGTGCGCTCGATTTGCTGAACTACGTGTCGGCAGCGGGATACGGAATGCATATTATCACCAACGGTTTCAACGAGATTCAGGCAAGGAAAATCGCCAGTTCGGAAATCGGCCATTTTTTCGACCATGTAGTCACATTTGAAACGGCGAGCGCCAAAAAGCCTGATCGCAGGATTTTTGAATTCGCATTGGAACTGGCCCAAACTATGGCGGAGGAAAGTCTCATGGTAGGAGACAACTGGATAGCAGACATTCTGGGTGCCAAACAGGTGGGTATGGATACGGTTTATCTCAACCCGGCCGGATTGCGGTTCGACGAGGAGCCCACCTACAACATCAGGAGGCTGGAAGAGTTGATGCTTGTGTTGTAAAGTTGCTTACGCAGGGTCGGCCTCGTAGTAACGGATATTTTTTTCCTTCAAAAACTGCTTGATCACATCCACGTGCACGCATTGCCCCACGTTCAGAAAAGGGTAGTTCGATACCCTTTTGCGATGCCCGTCGATGGTTACTTCCCTGTTCACCTGGTCAAATCCCAGGTGCAGGTGACGTGTCGAACTTTGCATTCCGTAAATAACGCCATTCTGGTCAAACAGCGGGCCTCCGCTCTGCCCGCGTAGTCCCGGGGTACTCATTTCGATCCCCACCACCTCGCTGTTGTCGCCGATATGGCGGGTAATAATGCCGTCGATCGGAAAGCTGGGGGTTTTGATTTTTCCATCGGTGGTCCATTCGATGTCCGCCGTGTTCTTGTTGTAGCGGTAATTGGTGAATTCAGGAAACGGATAGCCCAGCCGGCACAGATAGCGGCCTTGCTTTACCATTCTCGAATCTTTCAAAAACTGGGCGTAGGACTGGTATTGTTTCGACTCGTAGTTCCGGAACTGGACAATCGCCAGGTCTTGGGTCGGATGCAAATGGATCGTAAGCCCCTTGTGGGCCGACACGCAATGAATGAAATTGAAAAGTATGCGGATCGGGCTGTCAGGCGTGATTTTGTATTTCGTTTCCAGCAAATTCCGCTGGGTGGCGAGGCCGGGATCCTTCTCAAACTTGCGAAGCTCTCCTTTGAACTTCAGATAGTTTTCATAAATGCTGTTGGCATAGAGGATTTGCCTCGCAACATGCCTGCACGTAACCGCAAAACCGTCTTCATTAACAAAAAACAATGTAGCCGTACCGGGCACGATGTCGCTCCCTGCATAATATCGGATGATAAAGTGAACCGGACGGGTAAACTGATCTATTTTTTCAATAGCATCAACAAACATAAAAAACTGGCCGAAGCCATATCGAACTAAGGGTGGGTAAAGGGAACGAGTGCCTCCGTCTGGTCCCAGCTAAGAACCATATTGACACCATTGGGGATTTCTTCAAAATAAATTTGGAACAGCTCTTGTACCGACGGGCGGATCCGGATCGGAACTTCGGTACTCATGACGTTCTTACCGTCGTTGTATTCCGTACCCCATTGCCCGGTTTCAGAATTGAGGATGATTTTCCAGCTGCTTTGCCCGGGCACCGAAAAAAGCGAATAAGAACCGGCTTTAACTAGCTTGCCGCCCATCAGCGCATCTTCTTCCAGCTCGATAAGGGTTGCCTCATTGGCCCCGGTGCGCCATACTTTTCCATATGGAAGTAACGCCTTATCCTGCTCTCTACCGAAAATCAGTCTGCCTTTTTTGCCGGGCTGCCCGTAAGAGACTTTGACTTTGATCCCATTTTGAGTGGTTTCGGCGACGGCCTCCGGGCTGAACGACTTGGTATATTTTCTAACTCCCCAAAAGCCCGCTAATGCAACTATAATCAAGGCGAAGACAATCAGTAGAATTCTTTTCATAAATCAAGGACAAAATATTTTGTAGAAGGTATAGCTTACTGAGAGACGTACATAAAAGTAGGTGTCTTTTATAGAAGGGTCTCCCTGCTGGAACTTGTTGGTAGATGTAGGGTCCCCGCCGAGGTTGTCGAGGTAATCCGTAAAAGTTTTCCGGGTGCCGTATTCCAGCCCGATGTTCCAGGGACGGCGGATCTGGTATTTAATCCCTACTCCATAAGGCAGCACAAGGCCGGAAGTTTTGTAGGCGCTTGTCTGAATATTGGGGTCAAATTTGTTAAAACCGAGACCTCCGAATACATATGGGCTCCAATTCACTGCAAAACGCCTCTCCTGAAAATTCAAAAAATTATACTCCGCGATGGCGCTCCCTTCGAATATCGTCGTGCGAAACGACATGTTCCTTGCCTGTTGGAAGGGATCGTCGCTATGCTTGTCGTCGGCACCGATAAAGCCTCCCGCAACTTCTGCGCGAAGCGACAATGCCTGGTTGGGATTGAACCGGAAGAAAAGGCTTCCGGCGGGTTTGAAAAAGCGGAAACGAAAGGTAGGAGAAATGTCGCCCCGGTAGTTGAAGCCGCCTACACCAGCCCCAATCTCGACCCTCTGCGCATGCGCCTGTAAGACGGCCAGAAAAAAAGAAATACCTGCCAGCAACAAAGCAGGCAAGTATTTCCGCCGTAGCGGCCGGTCATTCAAATGTTTAAAAATGTATTTCAACGGGGTAAGTCAATTATTTCAGTGGCGGACATTTTATCTGCGAAGGCAGCATATAATGGATGCTGATCATACCGAAAAGGTACGCATCCTTTTGGGTAGGACTATTGCCACGCTCGGTTCCCGGGGCTCCAAATCCGGTGGTAGGCAAAGTTTGCAGCGGATTCTGCACGTCCTGTAAATCGGGATAGTTGGCTTGCAGGAATTTTCTTACGCCTTCGGTACGGTCTACACCCTTGCGAACTGCATATTGTTCGGCTGTGCGGTTTGCCATGTGCGCCGCCAATGGATCATCGGCGAAAAGCGCAGGGTCGGCGTAAGCGCCGTGTGTATCGTCGAGGTAATCCGTAAAGGTTTTACGGTAACCCAGCTCCGCCGAAATATCGAATTTGGAATTGATTTTATATCTAACACCAATTCCGAAGGGAATAGCAAACTGCACCAGTGAGTAAGGTTTGGCATATCCTTCATTGCCCTGGCCTTCGGTTCCCAGCGGCTGCAATTTTACCCAGTCGCCTTTCAAAGAATCCAGTGCTTTCGGATTGTGCGCGGTGAGCGCAACGCCAGCGAAAAGGTACCAGCCTAGTTGCGGACGGCGGTCATAGCTGCGGTTGTCAGGTGTCAGTTTATAGATACCCTGCACCGAAAATTCTTTAAGGTCATTACGGAAATGGAGGTTCCGCGCATAGAAAATGCTGGTCTCGTGTTTCGAATCGCGGTTCATGATGTAATCGTCACCGGCGATTCTCGCATAGATGAAACTGGCGCGTGCGGCCAGGCGTGGCGTAAAGTGGCGTGTATAGTTTCCGCCGACACTCCAGCGGACCATTTTAAAGGTAGAGGCCAGCGGACGACGATACGGGGCCATGTCGCCGTAGTAGCTGGAAGTACCAATACCAAAACCTGCCGTAGAATAGGGAACGAAGAAACCTCTGCTTTGTGCTTTTACCTCATTCCCTGACAGTAATAGCCCCAAAACCAGGGTTAAAGCCAACGCTCCGGATACTCTTCTCAAGTCGAAATTTCTACGCATTTTCAGATCAATTTTTTTGCAAAAATAGAATAGTTGTTGGTTTTCTTCAGGATGCAACACCATTTCAACGATTTTAACAATGTTTTATTTGTGTGGATATGATTTTTTAGAAACGCCGCAAATGTTCATTATCATTGTGTACTCAAAAAGCGCCACAGAAAAATGATTTCGAGTAGCCAGTTACGGTTTTCTTATTCAGCTCAGAAAAAATTCAGCTTCCCCGATATCCAGTGCAATGATAAAGAAACCCTCCTTATCCTGGGCCAGTCGGGCAGGGGGAAGACGACATTGCTGCATCTGCTGGCATTGCTGCTGACCCCCGAATCGGGGGATGTGCGCATCGCCGGTAAATCTGTGAAAAACCTGACGCCGCAGGAAATTACAGCGACGCGGGCTAAAAACATCGGGATCATCTACCAGCGCCCGCATTTCGTGAGTTCGCTTTCGGTGATGGATAACATATTGCTCTCCAATTATCTGGCCAATCAGAACGAGGACCGGCAGAAGGCCCGTCACTTGGCCGAGCAGCTCGGTTTCGCCGATCATTTATCCAAAAAAACAAACCAGCTGAGCCAGGGAGAACAGCAGCGCGTGAGCATTGCCCGGGCATTGATGAATAATCCCAATATTATCCTCGCCGACGAGCCCACGTCCAGCCTCGATGATGACAATTGCCAGCGTGTAATCCAGCTTTTGAAAAGACAATCTGCGCAAATTGGTGCGAGCCTGGTGGTAGTTACCCACGATCAGCGCCTCAAAGACGAGTTTTCAAATCAGGTTTTTCTGTAAAACAAATCAAATGAACCTATTCAAGATCAGCATTGCCAACCTCAGGGAAAAACGGCTTAACAGCTTTCTGAGCGCATTGTTACTGACCCTCGGTATCGGCATGATCTCCTTGCTTTTGCTCCTCGACAAACAGCTCGACGAGCAGTTCAAGCGCAACCTGAAAGGCATCGACATGGTAGTAGGTGCCAAAGGCAGTCCGTTGCAGGTAATCCTGTCCAGCATTTACCAGATCGACGCGCCGACGGGCAATGTGCCGCTGGCCGAGGTAAATGCGCTGCGGAAGAACCCGTTTGTGAAAACGGTGATCCCGCTATCGATGGGCGACAATTATCAGGGCTTCCGCATTCTTGGCACGACGCCGAAGTACACGGAGCATTTCAAGGTGAAGCTGGCCGAAGGACATTTATATAATGCTTCGATGGAGGTGACGATCGGCAGCAAGGTCGCGCGTGACTCGAAACTGAAAATCGGCGACCAGTTTTCAGGTTCGCACGGCCTCGATTCGGAAGGGGAAAAGCATGAGGAGAAAAAATATAAAGTGGTGGGCATATTCCAGCCGAGCGGCACGGTCGTGGATCAGCTGATTGTGACACGGCTTTCCAGTATTTGGGATATCCATGCGCATTCTGATGACGAAAAAGCACCCGCCGGGGCCGAAGTCGAACATAGCGACAAGCAGTCACATGTGGATCCCGAGCCGGACGAGGAAGGTAAGGACGTTACGAGCGCATTGATCCAGTTCCGGAACCCGATGGGACTTATGACCATCCCGCGGCAGATCAATGACAATACTTCGATGCAGGCAGCATTGCCCAGCATCGAAATCAACCGCCTGTTTTCTTTATTAGGCGTCGGAATCGAGACGTTGCGGACTTTGGCATTGATTATTATCTCGATAGCCGGTGTCAGCGTATTCATTTCCCTTTATAACTCTTTAAAAGACAGGAAATACGAAATGGCGCTGATGCTTTCCATGGGTGCAACGCGCACGAGGCTCTTCCTGATGCTGCTGATCGAGGGGTTAGCGCTCGCCGTGATCGGTTTTTTTGCGGGCATTATTGCCAGCCGCGTGGGTTTGTGGGTGTTTTCCAAATCGGCGGAACAGGATTTTCACTACTCGCTCGGCAAATTCGCCTTGCTGCCGGAAGAAATCTATTTGTTCTTCGGTGCGATCGCGATCGGCGTCATAGCGGCCGCACTACCGTCGCTGGGCATTTACCGGCTTAATATCTCGCGGACGTTGGCAGAGGAATAATAATGTGCGTAAATTTGTTAAACCGGTACAAGTCATTGTAATACAAAATTGAAATACTGATGAAATCTGTTAAAATCAGCATATTGTTCTTCTGCATTGTCTCACTGTTTGCTTTCAAACCGGCAGTTGAACCGGTGAAACTTACTTGGGAAACCCTGCGGGATGTTACTTTTAAAAAGAAATGGTATGCGGAAGAATCGATCTATATGCTCCACCCGACGTTCGGACCGAGTGTGCAGAAGCTGAAAAACCAACAGGTGTCCATTACAGGCTACATTTTGCCGGTAGACTTGGAAGCGAATTTGTACGTATTGTCGGCATTCCCGTTCAGCGCATGTTTTTTCTGCGGCGGCGCCGGGCCTGAGACGGTGATGACCCTGAATTTCAAGAAAAAGGACGGGAAGAAATTTAAGACCGACGAACGTCTGACTTTTACCGGCACATTGAAACTCAATGCGGATGATATTTACCAGATGAACTACATTCTGGACGGCGCCGAGATCGTGAAATGATCAGACGCCGATCAGTCGCCAGATTCCTGATATAAAGAACAACACGAGTCCTACGGGCGTGAGCACCTTCCAGCCCAGGTACATGAGCTGATCTACACGCAGGCGTGGGAGTGTCCAGCGCGCCCACATCTGGATCAGTATGCCAAAAATGGCTTTGGACAACAGCCAAAATAGGCCCGAAGTATATCCAAACCAGGTTCCCGGTTCGCCGCTGGTCCAGTCGGCCAGTTTTACAGGGCCGATATTAGGAAAAGGCGTGTTCCAGCTTCCCAAAAAAAGAATAGCACCCAGCAGCGACACCAGCAACATCATGCCGTATTCCGACAGCATGAACAATGCCCAGCGCATCCCTGAATATTCCGTGTGAAAACCTGCCACAAGCTCCGACTCCCCCTCGGGAAGGTCAAATGGGGCGCGATTACATTCAGCGAGTGAAGCGATGAAGAAAATGACATATGCGATCAGCAGGAACGGATTTCGAACGATATTCCAGGAGAGAAACCCTCCCACACCGGTCACATCGACTCCCAGTTCGCGCATTCCGAAAAGATAGGTCGTTTCGGGCGCGAAAATGCCCTGCTGGTAACTGATAATCTGTAAATCGAGCGTTTGCGTGAGCATTACCACGCAGAGTATCGACAGGCCCAGCGGTATTTCGTAGGAGACGATCTGCGCCACCGCACGCATTGCCCCGTACAATGCAAACTTGTTGTTGGAACCCCACCCGGCCATTAACAGCCCGATAACATCCACAGAAACGATCGTCAGCAGAAAGAAAACCCCCACGGCAGCACCAGACCCGGCGAGCTCCGGTGCGAGCGGCACCACGGCAAATCCTGCAAAAACCGATATGAAAATGACAAAAGGAGCGATCAGGAACAATCGCCGGTCGGCGGCTTTGGGAACAATGTCCTCTTTTTGAAGCAGTTTGAGCAAATCGGCGAAAAGCTGCAACAACCCCCATTTCCCCACTTCCATAGGCCCCAGACGATCCTGGATGAAGGCCGAAACCTTTCGTTCCAGGTATACGCCGATCACGACAAAACCGGGGACTAGCAGGAGGAAAATGATGAGCGTAAAAGGCATTAAATGCTATCTGAACAATGGTTTGACGCAAAAGTAAGTAAAAAAGTTACTCATCTTCGTCTGTTTGCCCCTTATATCCCGATTCCTGTAAAATTCGCCCTGCATTATCAATTTGCATCAATTGGGGGAGTGTTACATCCGGATTTTCGGCCAGAAACCTGTTTATGATCCGCCAGCCGACCCATCGGCCGATAGCGCCGGGTACCTTGTTACCGATTTCGGTGGTGAATGGGCGGTCGTCGACAAATTTGCGCCTTTTCAGGTCACTTTTTTCGTACAGCAACTTGCTGGAAATGAAGTATGCCCAGATATCCGTCTGGCTGTTGTAGGTTCGCCTCAAATCTTCATCCGAATAGCCGATAATGAGGCTGTCGGGCGTTCCGGACATGATCTGTTTTACAAATTCGTAGCCCTTGCCATAACCTACCATGTCTGAAAGCAATGTCTGGTCACCGACATTCATGATATTGAACTGATTCGATTCGAAGAAAACGATCGACGGCACAATGTACTCCCGCTGATAGCGGCGGAGCTGATAATCATATACATTAGGCCGGTAGCGCGCAGCCGGGCCGCCGAAATAATCGAGGCCGATGACGATCAGCGAATCGGAAATGTAGATGTCGTTGCCTGTAAAGCCGGTGACGATAAAATTGACCTCGGGAATTCTGAATTGAGGATAATGGTATTTAATTTGCTTGAATGCATCGGAAAGCGGATTCAGGATTCGGGTTTTACGGTCGCCGATAATCGAGTCGAGCTGGGTCCTGAATGCCTGCAAGTCGGTATTTTGAATAATGGTAAACAAATGCGCTGCCAGTTGCGGCGCCTCTACGGGTGCATCAGTAAAATACGCTTTTGCGAGATAGGGGTGGCTGTCGAGGAACTTTTGTACATCCGCGACCGATTTGCAGGAGAACAGTTCGTCGTCGAGATTTTTGGAAACCAGTTCAAACCGGATATTGCTGGTATCGGCCTCCTTACGCTGGTCGGTTTTACACGAAAATTGAAGGAAAGCTATAAGCAGAATGCACAATAAGGACCTGAAATAAACCATTTGGCGGAGAGAAAATGATATGTCGGAACAAGTTTCAAAAGTAGAAAAAAAAAGCATAAGCATCCTGGGCTGCGGCTGGCTGGGGTTTTCATTAGCTAAACGGTTACTGGGCGGCAGTATTACATCGGTCGTAAAAGGCAGCACGACGTCGGAAGCAAAGCTCGACAAGTTTGCCGGGGCGGGAATCGACGGATATCTGCTGCCTTTGAACCCCGAAGCCGGGTTGGACGAGGGCATTGCGGAGCCATTCTTTGACTCGGATGTTATCGTCATTTCCATCCCGCCACGGATGTCTCAAAACGTGGCCGGAAACTACACCGCGCAAATGCAGATGGTGGCAGAGGCGATCCGCAGGTCGCCGGCGAAGGAAGTTGTGTTTGTAAGCTCGACAGGCGTCTACCGCGATTTGAGCCAAACCGCAGTCGAGTCGGACGTGCAAATGCCCGGAGATTCCGCACAGCCTGAAATGGTTGCCGCCGAAAATTCGATAGCGGCATTGCGGCCTGAAAAAACGGTCACTATTCTGAGGTTAAGCGGTCTTTTGGGTTACAATCGCATTCCCGGCAAGTATGTGCAAGGGCAAAAAGAGATGACTACCGGGGATATTCCTGTCAATTACATCCACCGCGACGATGCAGCAGGCATGATCAAAGCGGTAATCGAGCAAGGCATCCAGGACGAAACATTCAATATCACCGCCCCCTTTCATCCCACACGCAGCGAGGTCTACGTCGACTCCTGCGCCCAATTCGGATGGGAGGCTCCCACATTCAGGATTCCGGAGCAGCAACCCGCTTTCAAAGTGATTTCCGGGGATAAGTTTTCAAAAAATTATCGGTACGAATTTAAATATCCCGATCCGCTGCAATTTCATTATCAACTGGATGATCTGTAAACAAAAAATCCGCAGGATCGAATCTGCGGATTTTATTATTTATAAACCAAAAAGTGTATTACTGAGCGCCCAGCAGTTCGGTTAGCTTGGTTTCAAGCGCCACGCCGCGCAGGTCTTTTGCAATGATCTTTCCTTCTTTATCCAGCAGGAATGTCGCCGGGATCGCATTGACGCCGTAGGTTTGCGCCACGCCGGAATTCCATTTCTTCAATTCTGAGCCATGCAGCCAGGTAAGCTTATCTCGTTCAATGGCTGTTTTCCAGGCTTTTTCGTTGTCATCCAGCGATACGCCGAAGATATCGAACCCTTTGTCCTTGAACTTGCCGTACATGCGAACCACATTGGGGTTTTCCATCCGGCAAGGTCCGCACCACGATGCCCAGAAGTCGATCAGCACATATTTGCCGCGCAAGGACGATAATGCGATTTGTTTGCCATCGGGGCTGTTGAGGGTAAAATCGGGAGCTTGTTCGCCGATCGCCAGGCCGGCCATTCTTTTAACAGAACCAATAAAACCTTTCGCGAGCGTAGGTACCGGCTCAACTTTGGAATAGTCGTCGGCCAGCTTTTTCAGCACGTCCAGGTCGGTTTTAGGGTCGAGGAAATTGTTGGCTGCAAAAAGGGCGATGAGCGAAGTGCCCATTTCCGGGATCATCTGGCGTAATGCATTCACCCTTTCTTTTTCTGCGGCCTGGTAGGCTAGCTGTATTTCCTGAATTTTTTTAGCGTCTTTTTTCTCTTCCGCCGCGGCATACTGCTCGTTCCAGCCGGTCACTTTTGAAGCGAATCCCTGCATCAGCTGATCGACTTTGGCATAATATTCCATGTTTTTGGAACCAATGACGGACACTTTTCCGCCGTTACCTTTGTCGTCCCTTGTGGTACCGTCGGCTGCAACACTGAACGTCTCCCCACCTTCAACAAGTAAAGGGAATTTCTGGCGGTCGGCGATATTGATGGTAAAAAAGCTGCCGCGGTCCTTCTCGACGCCCTTCAGCGTAAAGCTGCCGTCGGCGGAGAGCTGGGCAGAATCGAGTTTGACAGAAGATCCGGCTGCTGTGGACTGCAACAGAATGACTTTTTCGCCTTTGGAACCGTTTTTAACCTTGCCGTTGACGGTAAAGCCCTTCGGTTCGATCTGCGCCATGACCTGGAAGCTCAGCAACGCGCCTCCCAAAACCAATGCACTCTGTTTAATAAATTCCTTCATGATCTTCTGAAACTGATTGTCAAATGTGTGAATCTATAACTTCTGCGCCAGCAGCTGGTTAACTAGCTTGGGATCGGCAGCTCCGTTCGATTTTTTCATCACTTCGCCAACGAATAGCCCCATAAGCCCTTTTTTGCCCTTTTTGTAGGCCGTAACCTTGTCGGGCATAGCGCTGATTACCTCATCTACCAACGTTTCAAGCTCGCTCGTATTGCTGTTTTGCAACCAGTTATTTGACGACGCGATCTCCGACGGGAGGCGGTTTGGCTCGGCCAGCATGACCGGGAAAATCTTCTGCGCAGCCACCGAATGGCTCACAGCGCCCGACTCATTAAGCTCGATCAATGCAGCCAGGTTTTCAGAGGTAATCGGGAAATGTGCGATGTCTCCGTGGTGGTCGTTCAGATAGGATTTCACCGGTCCCATCAGCCAGTTTGATGCGGCTTTGAAATGGGTGGTTTTGGCACAAACTTCTTCAAAATATACCGCCAGTTCGCGGGTGTCGGTTAGTACCGCGGCATCGTAGGCCGGGATACCATATAGGCTTACAAATTTTTCGCGCAGCTCGTGTGGTAACGCAGGCATGCTCGATTT
The DNA here is from genome assembly GCA_966211825.1 of uncultured Dyadobacter sp. Classification (GTDB taxonomy): domain Bacteria; phylum Bacteroidota; class Bacteroidia; order Cytophagales; family Spirosomataceae; genus Dyadobacter. Next base: position 14,262 of record CBIHPQ010000141.1, read on the forward strand.
AATGTCTTCCAGCCATTCGTCTGAAACTACGACGGGGCTCAGGTCGGGATCGGGGAAGTAGCGGTAATCGTTCATCGTTTCCTTCACGCGCATTCCGTAAGTCTGCCCGCTTTCCACATCAAACATCCGCGTTTCCTGCTGAATCGTCTCGCCGTTTTCGAGCATCGCTGCCTGGCGGCGTTCCTCGAATGCAATGGCGCGCATCATGTTACGGATCGAGTTCATGTTTTTGATCTCGACTTTCGTACCATATTCAGCAGCGCCTCTCTTGCGCAGGGACACGTTCACGTCCGCGCGCAGGGAACCTTCTTCCATATTACCATCGCTGATGCCCAGGTAGCGTACCAGCCGGCGGATTTCCGTCACAAATGCACCTGTTTCCTCGGCCGAACGCAAATCCGGTTCTGAAACCATCTCCACGAGCGGCGTTCCGGCTCGGTTATAGTCAAGCATTGTTTCGGTATGGCTGCCGTCATGCACCGATTTACCTGCGTCTTCTTCCAAATGGATATGGTGAAAACGGATCGTTTTCTCGGTGAATTTGCCTTCGTGTTTAAATGAAATGGTTACGCCGCCCCGGTCGCAGATCGGTTTTTTGTCCTGCGAGATCTGGTAGCCCTTCGGAAGGTCGGGGTAAAAATAGTTTTTACGGTCGAAAATCGTCCTTTTACTGATCGAACACCCGCAGGCAAGGCCTAGGCGGATGGCGTATTCGACTGCTT
>CBIHPQ010000142.1:0-14983 GCA_966211825.1 uncultured Dyadobacter sp.
GAATGTCTCGTTCTTGTTGAACTGCTCGCCGCCGTATTCAATGCGGTAGCCGGCAGGCAATGGAATGTCGGCGATTTTGGACTTAACTTCTTTGATCAAATCAGCCGGCAGTACGTCGCCTTCGGTTTCGCTCAGGATCGTGAGCGTCCGCACGCCGTTGCGGTGCATGATCTTGCCCGTTTGCCATTGCGGTTTCAGGTCGGCGATCTGGCGGAGCGGTACGTTGGCATCGGTGACGGGCGAGGCCAGGTAAATGTTTTCCAGGTTGTCGGACGACTGGCGGTTGCGGGCGTCGAGGCGGAAAACAATGTCGAGCGGGTTATTGCCTTCGTACATCGTCGAAACCGGCGCGCCGTTGAAACCTGTGTATACCATTTGCGAAATGCTGCCGGTGGTAAAGCCGAGCTTGTTGGCCTCGTCTTTCAGTTGAATGCTGATGCCGTAATAATCTTCACGGAAATCGGGGCGGACCATCGCGCTGCCTTTGGCATTTTTGAGAATATCCTGCACCTGGGTACCGATCGCTTTCAGTCGGGACACGTCATCGCCGACAATGCGCACCTCTACGGGCGACTTGTAGGGCGAGCCCTGCTGCATCAGTTTCACCTGCGGCGAACCTTCGGGAATCAATGCGGCTACCTTTCCTTCCAGCTCGTGCGCGAATTCCTCGGCCGTTTTGTCGTCGGTCGTGTTGATCAGGATCTGGGCGTAGGTGGTAACCGGCACTTCCGGTGAGAAGTGGTAGTAAAATCTCGGCGCGCTCGTGCCTGTGAACGTCGCGTACGAGGTCACGCGCGGGTCGCCTTTGACGAGTTTTTCGGCTTTCAGGATGGCCTGGCTCGTCTGGTCGAGCTTGGTGCCGGTGGGCATCCATAGTTCCACGACAAACTGGTTGCGTTCCGCCGCAGGGAAGAATTTTTGTTTAATTCCCTGATAAACAAATAACGAAAGCACGACGGTAACCAGGCTGACGCCGATCGTCAATGCCGAATGCCTCACGCACCATTCCAGCGCCGCATTGTAGCCGTTTTGCATGCGGTCGAGCAGGGTAATGCGTTTCTTTTTATCGGTTTCCTCGGCGCTGTGGTCGTGGAGGCCTTTTTTGATGAAAGTATAGCAAAGCAGCGGCGTGAGGATCATCGCTACGATGAACGAGGCAGCCAATGCAATGGCGACTGTTACCGGCAATGCGTGAATGAACTCGCCCACGGAGCCTGTCAGGATCACCATCGGCATGAACGATGCGATAATGGTTACGGTGGCGGCCAAAACGGGGATTACCAGGTCGGTGGCGCTGCGCCAGGCGGCTGTCCAGCGGTCGATGCCTTCGTCGAGCAGTTCCACATAGTTATCGGCGATCACAATGGCGTCGTCGACCACCATACCGAGCACGACGATCAATGCGGCGAGCGAAACCTGGTGCAATTCGATGCCGAATGCATTGAGCAATGCGAATGTAACGGCGATCGTCATCGGGATGGCCATCGCTGCCACGGCGGCAATGCGGATCGGCAGGAGCAGGATCACGACGATTACCACCGAGAAAATGGCCAGGAAAAATTCGCGGATAAAGTGCGTAATGTTTTCATCCACCAGTTTCGGCTGGTTCACGACGGTCGTCAGCCTTACGTCGGCCGGCAGTAACCGTTCTGTTTCAGCCAGTTTGGCGGTCACTTCTTCGCCGAACTTCACGATATTGTTGCCTTCCTGCATCTGGATGGCGAGCATCATCGCATTGTTGCCGTTCACGGTCGTTTTACTGGTCGGTTCGGCATATTCGCGGTTTACCTGTGCAATGTCGCCGAGCCTGATGAGTTCTCCGGTTTTTGAAGCACCCACGATCTGGTTCGCGATCTCGTTTTCGGTATTGTAATAGCCCGACGTGTACAGGGGCGTCTGGCTCGTTGCGGTTTTGATATCACCTGTCGGGCTGATCACATTCTGCGATTGCAAAACCTGCACCACCGAAGACAGTTTTACATTGTATTGAGAAAGCTTTTCGGAGCTCGAAGTAACGGTGATCTGCTCTTTCTGCTCGCCAATGCGTTTGATTTTCGAAACGGATTTGACGGTGCGAAGGTTATCTTCCAGTTTTTGGGTATAATCTTTCAGCTGGGCGTAGGTGGCCGTGCTGCTTTCAATACCGATCACCAGTGCCTCGGTGTCGCCGAAATCGGAGTTCACGATCGGGCCGCGGACGCCTTTGGGAAAATCCACCTGTTTCGCCACCAGCAATTGGTGCCTAAGTTTGCTCCAAAAGACATCCGGGTTCTTCACGTTTTCACCCAACTCCACATTCACGACGACCATGCCGTCCTGCGAGGTGGAATAGGTTTTGTCCTTCCGGATTTCTTCGAATTGAAACAGGTATTGTTCGAGCTTCTTGGTAACCTGGTCTTCCACCTGAGCGGAATTGGCGCCCGGGAAATAGGCGAGTACCAGGCCCTGCCGCACGGTGATCTTCGGGTCTTCGCGCCGTGGCATGTTCAGCAGCGAATAAACGCCTACCGCAAACACCAGCAGCAATACCGACAGCGTCACCTGCGGATATTTCAGGGATGATTTGACAAAGTTCATAAGGCAGCTTATTGGGTGATGGAAATGGCGGTGCCGTCGGTCAGCTTGTGTTGTCCGCCCGTCACGACGTGGTCGGTTTCGGTAATGCCCGAGGTGATCTGGATCTGGTTGTCGGTCAGTTGGCCGAGGCTAACCTTCCTTTTCAACGCGATCTTGCGGTCGGGATCCGCCACGAAAACGTAGCTCTGGTTGTCGGGATCGCGCAGAACGGCTTCCGTAGGCAGCACCAGTGCTTTTTTGGACTGGCTGGATGCGAGCGTCACCTCGGCGATCATGCCCGGGCGGATGAGGAGTTTGGGATTACTAAGGGCTATTTTAATGGTAAATGCCCTTGAAGCAGCATCGGCAGCGGAGCCTACTTCGGTCACTTTGCCTGTAAACGTCTCGCTGAGCGACGAAACAAGCACTTTCGCTTCCTGCCCAAGTTTGATATTGTGCAATTCACTTTCGGGAATATACGCATTGACTTTTACCGTCCGGATGTCGGATACCACGAACAGCGGCGTACCCACGCCGACGATCTCGCCGACCTCGGCCATCTTTTTCAGCATTACCCCGCTGATGGGCGCAACCAGCTTCGTATCCGAAAGATTTTTAGCGTGCAGTTTCTCCTGCGCACGAGCCTGCTGCAAACCGAAACCGACTTTCGCAAAATCGCTTTCGCTGAGGCTGCGGCGGTCGTGCATTACTTTCAGGCGGTCGTATTCATCCTGTACCTGAGCTACTTGCACGCCGGCTATTTCTTTGGCGATGCTGTAATTGCCGGGGTCGAGGCTCGACAGGAGCTGGCCCTGTTTCACCAGCTGGCCTTCGGCGGCGGCGATGTAGTTGATCTTTCCGGCCACCATAAATCCGAGGCGTACCGTTTTGTTGCCCTCGATGTTGCCGCTGACGGAGATCTGGTTGTTGGCGGAAATGTTTTGTGCCTGCCGGGTAACGACCGGGACCGGCTTTTCGACTGACTTGGCCTGGTCGGCGGCTTTGTTACAGCCGGCGAGCGTTGCCATCGTGAGAATGAGATAGATAGGATTGCTTTTCATAGAATGGACGACCGTTAGGTTTAATATCCTGGCACAAAATTGGCCCCGATTGCTGGCAATGCTTTTGATCTATATCAAAAAGTAACCCAAGATCGAAAATTTGTCAAACTTTTCCCGCTCTGATGCGGCTCAGCGTCTCCTGCGTAATGCCCAGGTAAGACGCAATGTGCCCAAGCGGCACGCGAAGCATAATGTCGGGAAATTTTTCAAGCATGGAATTGTAGCGTTCCTGCGCCGACTGAAACTGGATCGAATACAGCTTGTCGGAAAACGTTTTCACGGCGCTGATCATCACGAGTCGGCTCAGCTTCTGCAATGCCTGCGAGCCGTCGATAAACTTTTCGAGGTCCTGGTAGGGGATGGTGCGGATAATGCTTGGTTCGAGCACCTCGGCACCATATGGCGACGGGCTATTGAAAAATGCACTTTCAATCGACACAAAGAAAGCGCCTTCGAGGATGAATGAATGGGTGATGTCCTTGCCGTCTTTGATATAATAGGTCCGTAAAGCGCCCTTTTCAATGTAAAACACCTTTTGAGAAAAATTATCCGGAGACAGCAGCCGGTGCCCCTTTGGCAATTCCTCCGTTTTGAAAGCGTCCGATACACGGGCTTCCATTTCGGGGGATAAGATAATTTGTTGTTTCAGGTAAAGAATGAGGTCCATAGAGGTATGCAATTGGCCGGGCAGTTGTTGCGGCGGTTCTAACATAACTATTTCCCACCGGATCCCCGCGGGTTGGTACCGGATTTAGGTCGGCTTTCGCCGGGTTTAAAGCCAAACCTGCCTCATGTATAGTCCGTTACACAAGGGTATTCTACCTGTATTAGTTTTGAAATGTCAAACGACTACTACACATTTCTTTAACTAAATCAATCCAATGAAAACTTTCAGGTTACTGACCATCCTATCTGTTTTAAGCATCACGATCCTCACAGGTTGCAGCAAAAAAAGCGACGACGTGAACCCGGACCCGGCTACCGGCGCGGCGGGTTTCAAAGTAAAGGTTGACGGAAAAGAATACGCTCCGGATTTTTCCTATGCATTGGCCAGCATGCCTGCAAACGATGGCTACTACGGAATTTACGGCCTCGACAGCAAGACGAGCGACGTCGTGGCGATCGCATTGCCTAAAACGGTAACCGAAGGCACATTCCCCATCAACGCGGTGAACTTTGCGGTAATGACATTCAACAAGCAGGATTTTTCTACCATAAACGGGGGCAGCGGCACCATCACGATCACGAAAAAGACCGACAGCAACGTTCAGGGTACTTTCAGCCTGACCGCCGTGGATGCGACAGGTACGCTCACACGCACACTCACGGAGGGCAGCTTTAACGTAAACGTACGTTAGGCAACCGCCTTCTGTCCACATTACCGGCCCGGGCCATTTATCCGACGATCAGCGCTATCCCCTTTTATATGAATACTTTTACTCTTAATCCGCTTCCCGAGCAGGGCAGCGAGAGCCTGGCACAAATCTCCGTGCATTTTATGGGCAGGACCATCACCATCGGTGCCGAACATATCACTTTACTGGAAGGCGATGGGAATTATACCTACGTATATACCTGTGCGGGAAGGAAATATCTGGTCTGTAAAACGCTGAAATGGCTGGCCTGCAAGCTCGACAGCAACTTCATCCGCGTGCACAAATCGTTTCTGGTGAATTCCAATTATGTGATTGGTTGTACCGAGGACGGCCGGGCCCTTCAAATGCGCTGCGGCAACGAGGCCGTGGTTAGCCGGCGAAAAACGAAGGAAATCATCGGGATTTTCGCCGGGCGCACGCATCGGATCAGCGCGTAAGCAACGCCTGCCCGCCGATCATTTTCACCAATGCATCCGAAATCTTTGTATGGCCGGAGGCCTTAATGTGCCCATCGACCGGATAGTAGTCCCGGGCATTGAGGAGCTCGTCGGTATGCAGGAAAAACAAATGCTTGTCGCCGGTGCGTTGCGCTTCGGTCTCGAATGCGCGGATCATTTCCGGGCGTGTGTAGCGGCCATCAAGGTGCAGCACGACGATATTTCCCTGGTAATACTTGCGGATTTTGTCGAGCGATTTGAAAAAATACCGGGTATGGGCTTTCGTTTCGGCAGGGGTTTTGATGGCCGGCGGCGTCACGACATTAAGTTGTGTGCCTTTTATCCAGGCCGATAATGCCCCGCCGGTTTCACTGAAAACCTGGATCGGGCTCGTCCATATCCTTTTCAGCAGGTCTTTTTCCCTGACAAAAAAATAGGTGTAGCGCATCGGGTAATAGGTTTCATTGATACGGTTAAAGATCGCCGTATTTTCAAAAGATTTGGGGGTCAGGAGCTGGCCCTGGTTGTTGGGCTCATTGCGGGCTTCGTTTTCCTCGCGGTCGTTGTCGCAGTATTGCAGCACCACGAGTTTGACGGAGTCCTTTTTTATTTTGGAAAAAAGCAGCATTTCGCGGTAGGTACCATAGGAGGAAATGCCCGCATTCAGCGTTTTTACACCCAGCTTGCGGCCGGTAAGGTCGGCGTAGGTCTGGTTTTCGTCCACTCCCCATCCCATGGTGAACGAGTCGCCCAGGAACACGAGTTCGGGATTGTCGAGCGAACTTTCATCGTCGCGTACGCCAAAGCTGTTCACTTTAAATGCATTGCTGTATTCCAGGCTCGAATGCACGCCTTCGCTTCCGGGGCGGAGCACATAGCCGAGGTCGGGCGAGTAGCTGGCAAAATGGCGGTTGAACTGGATCACGTCGCGGTAGTTGATCCACTTTTCGAGCACACCCACCTCATGCCGGTCGGTATTCTGATTGACGCTGATGGTGTGCCTGATGTAAAAATACGAGGCGGTTTCGAGGAGTGCCGGTATCAGCAGCGCCGTCCAGAACGGCAGTTTCAGCAAGCGGGTAACGGACCAGCAAAAAAGGATAAATGCAATGGGTACCAGGGCTTTAAAAAGCAGGATCGTCCAGGTGAAGTGTGTGAAAAGCTGCCACCGGTAAACTGTAATGGCCAAAAGCAGATAGCCGGAAAAAACGGCGATCAACCCGATTTGTTTTTGCGTCATAGAATCACTGTAAGGATTTAGGTGCGGCAATTTAACCGCTTACCTAAAATCTAGACACACAAAACGGCGGATATATTCACGTTTTTCTCTTATTTTTTTTATGAATATTTATAATTAGTTGATAGTCTGGGAAATAGAAGTGAATAAATGTAAAAAACGGGTTACACTCTCGCATAACCCGTTTCTGTGTAGTAGTAAGCTCTGAATTATTTGAGCGCCTCGCGGATGGCCGCACCGGCTTGCAACAGCGCACCTTGTACGGCGGGAACGTGGGCAATCGGGTTGAGCAAGCCGTAGTCGTGGATCAGGCCCTGGTACCTCACCAATGTGGTTTTGACACCTGCCGCTTCCAGTTTGCGGGCATATGCTTCGCCTTCATCGCGTAAAACATCGTTTTCGGCAGTTTGGACGAGGGCAGGAGGGAGGCCCTGCAATTGTTCGGTAGTAGCCTGCAATGGAGAGGCGTAACGGTGTTTTCTCGCTTCGGGATCGGTGGTGTAGTTATCCCAGAACCATTTCATCATGTTTTTGGTCAGGAAGCGGCCTTCGGCAAACTGGTTATAGGAGCCTGTTTCGAAGTTGGCGTCGGTTACCGGCCACAAAAGCACCTGCAATTTGATTTCCGGGCCGTTGTCGTCTTTGGCTTTCAGGGCGGTTACGGCGGCCATGTCGCCTCCCACGCTGTTACCGGCCACCACGAGCCTGGTGCCGTCAACGTTGATCTCTTCGCCATGGGCCGCTACCCATTTGGTAGCTGCATATATTTCATTGATCGCCACCGGATATTGGGCTTCGGGCGACGGCGTATAGTTCACGAACACCGCTGCCGCGCCGGAGTAAACGACCAGGTCGCGGACGATGCGTTTGTGGGTAGGGAAGTCGCCGAGCACCCATCCGCCGCCGTGGATGAAGATAAACACGGGTAGTTTTTCGGTCGCGCCCGCCGGTTTTACGATATCGAGTTTAACGGTAATGCCGTCCTGTGTAATGGTTTTTTCGCTGGTTTCGATGCCCGAGAGATCCACTTCTACCGAATTTTGAGCGCCTACGAGCACATTACGTGCATCTGCGGGGGAAAGTTGTTCCAGCGGAGTGCCGCCTCCGGAGTTGAGGGCATTGAGGAAAGTTTTTACATCTTCAAAAATAGCAGGGTCGTTGGCGGGGTCGATGATATTCAGAGTTTCCATGATCTTAAAAGGTTTTGAGATTTAATATTCGTTTTGTCTTGTTGTGCTTGATTCGATAGGACAAAACTAGGGGCCGCCGGGATCGGAAACATTAACCTGGGTTAAGAAATGATAAATTTTTGGGAAAAAGCCATGCCCGACGGCATAAAAGTCGCCAGCAAGTATAACCTGCCCCATCATTTTTCAATTGGAATAACCATTATTGCAACCGCTTCACAATCCACGGCAGCGTCAGGCCCTGGCCTATCAATGTAAACAACACCACCGCTACTGAAATAAAAATAATCGCATCGCGCATGGGGAACGGCGTGCCGTCGTGCAGGTGCGTGGGAAGACCAATGGCGATGGCCAGGGAAACGATGCCGCGCATACCTGACCAGCTGATAATGAAGCTATTTTTGAAATCGAGCAGGGCGTTTTCGTTGATCCTTCCGCGGCCGCTTTCGAAGCCTTTTTGCAGGTTAGCCTTTTGCCAGAAAACCCGGATCATGCGCAGGATGAGGGCTATAATCGTGATAATGAGCGCATAGCCAATGTAGGGAAGGAGCTGGTCGCTGCTGATGTTCTTGATCACATAGGGAAATTGCAGGCCTATTAATATAAATATGAGTCCGTTGAGGAGGAAAATGATGATTTCCCAAATACTTTTGGACTGCTGTTTGAGACGGTCCGGAAAAATCTTTTTGCTGAAATCCGCGATGCCTAAGCCCAAAATGACGACGGCGATCACACCCGACACTTCGAGTTCTTCCGCCACCCGGTAGGCCACGAACGGCATCAGGAGCATCATGCCGATGGTCGCTTGCGCATTGTTATGAATGCGCATGATTATAGCCCCGAGAACACGCCCTATCACCAGGCCCACGAGCGCGCCGCCCAAAAGCAGGACTGCGAATTCGGCGGAAGCTTTCCAGAAAATGAATGCCGAGCCGGTTACAGCCGCTACCGAAAACCGGTAAGCGACGAGCGCGGAAGCGTCGTTGACGAGGCTTTCGCCTTCGAGAATGGTATTGGTTTTGGAAGAAAGCCCGAGACCTTTGGTAATGCTCATGGCAGCGACGGCGTCGGTAGCGGACAATATGGAGCCGAGTACAAACGCCAGCGGCCAGGTCATGCCGGGAATGAGGTAGTAGGCGACGGCCGCAATGCCGGATGCCGTGATGAATACCAGCGAAATGGCGAGCGTGCCGATGGTATTGATATTGGTCCTGAAATCCTGAAAATTGATATTGAATGCGGCGTCATACAGCAGCGGCGGGAGGAAGATCAGGAATACGACCTCCGGGTTGAGGTCTATCGCCGGCAGGGTAGGGATGAACCCGATGGCGATCCCGGCGGTGATAAGCAGGACCGGATAGGGTATTTTGACACTGTCGGCCATGGCGGAAAGGCCGATCATAATGGTCATGATAAAGATGACGATACTGTAATTCTCCATAATACTGATGTGCATACTAAAGGCGTGCGACCAAATCTAAGGATGATTGTGAAAAATAAAGGTTTCCACGCTGAAAAAACGGTCTTGTCGGTTTTGTTCTATTTTGAGGGACGGGTGGCTTCTAGTTTTGCCTTAAACAAAAACAAAAAAAAACGATGATAGCCATTACAGGAGCAAACGGAAACCTTGGGAAAGCGACTCTTTCCTTTTTATTGAAAAAAACATTACCCAAAAACATCGTCGCGATCGTCCGCGACGCCGACAAGCTCAGCGAGTACGCCGGCTCGGGCATCCATATCCGCACGGCCGACTACGAAGACCAGGAGTCGCTGGAAAAGGCATTGACGGGCGTGCACCGGCTGTTGCAGATCTCGGCCTCGGCCACGGGCGTGCGGGCGCTGGCGCAGGAGACGCGGGTAGTGCATGCGGCTGTCAAGTGCGGCGTAAAGGAAATTGTTTATACGAGCACGCTTTTTCCGCACGAATCGGCGCATTTCCACGCTGCGCACATTTGCCGGAATACCGAGGAGATGATCCGCCAGAGCGGCATGCGCTACCTGTTTTTTCGCAACAGCATGTATCACGAAACGATCCCGCTGTTTATCGGAGAGGCGATGGGCGACGGCCGGATCTTCTATCCGTCGGGCAGCGGCCGGGTGAGCTTTGCGTCGCGCAGGGACATTGCAGAGGCGCTGTCGAATGTCCTTACCGGGCCGGCATTCAACAATGCCACGTTCGATATCACGGGGGCCGAAACATTAAGTTTTGCCGACATTGCGTTGACGTTGAAGGATATAGCCGGTTTCCAGGAAGCGGCGCATACCGATATTCCCGCCGAAGATTACCGCAAGGGCCTGCTCGGTTTTGGCCTGGGAGAAGATGAAGCGGGTTTTTACGCCAGCATGGCCGACAGTATCCGCGCCGGGGAGTTCGAAAAGACGCACCACTCACTGGAAGGTTTCCTGGGTCGTAAACCGCTTGGTGTTCAGGAGTATCTGAAAGAATTGTTTTAAGAAAATCGGTAACTTGCCGTATCAGCCTATTAGCCATGAAATATCATCAGATCCTTCCGCCACCGCATTTGCAAGACTACATCCGGTACTACTGGGCGCTGGAAAGCACAGGCCGGCCGGACGAACAGGTCCATTTCGTGACCATTGCCGACGGTTCCCCGGGGATTATTTTTCAGCAATCGGCAGGGACGTCGTTTCAGGAGGGGAAAGAGCTGGCGGGCATATTCATGTACGGGCAGACGACCACGCACAGCCGCATCGTGTCGCCGGCCACGTTCAGTACCATCGGCGTCTATTTTTATCCCCACGCCCTGAAATCCATTTTCGGGATGGACTCCAACGAACTGACCGATAACTGCCTCGACCTGGACCTTTTCCTGAATGGCAGGCAGCTGACGGAACGATTGGAAAACGCCACCAGCGTGGACGCGAAGTTCAGTGTGCTGTCCGAATGCCTTTGGGAGCAAATATGCCGCCACGACAATGCCTTGCAAGCCGCGACGCGCTACGCATTGCAGCGGATCATCCAGTCGCACGGTAATATTTCCATGAAGGACCTCCGGCAGGAATTACAGATCTCGGAGCGAACCCTTGAAAGGCGTTTCCAGGAAGGTATCGGGCTTTCACCCATGCTTTTTGCGCGGATATGCCGTTTTCAGGCCTCGCTCAACCAGCTCCGCAGCCAGTCGTACGACAAGCTTTCCGACATTGCCTTCGAGCAGGAATACGCCGACCAGTCGCACTTCATCCGCAATTTCAAGGAATTCACCGGCCTGACACCGTTCCAGTTCCGGAAGAATATCGAGGAGACTGTGGAGAATTTCCCGGTGCTGGTTCAGTCGTAGGCCATAAAAAATGGGCGCTGAAACCAGCGCCCATTTTTCACTACTACAATAGTAATAATCTATTTTTTGACGATTTTCTTGGTCAGCACTTTCTGGTCGGACACCACGCGGAGAATGTAAATTCCCGGCGTCGAGTTTTTGATATCCACTTCCATTTCAGCCTGATTCTTGAACGATCTGCCGAAAACAGCTTGTCCGTCACCAGCCACGACTTCGACTTTACCCGACGGAATGCCACTGAGCTTCACGCGGAAGATGCCTGTGCCCGGGTTGGGGTATACGGCGTTGTCGGGAAGTTCGGTTGCATTTACTTCGCTGATCGGCATAGGGTAGGTAACAACCGGCCTTTCAACCGCGCGTAATCTAGCCGCGTAGTCATTGGTGCACCCCTCCACGTAGCCGCGGAATTGCGAATCCCTGGTTGCGGTAAAACCTGTCGTCATCACAACTTCTTCTCCCGCATGATATATTGCATGAGCATTAGAATCAAGCGTATTAGACAGCGATATGACAGATGATGCCTGCTCTGTTACAGATGCAAAACTGTTTACGGGAGAAACAATATTCCGGGTTGCGACGCATTCTTTCAGCCCTGTTATGACGATCGAAAAGTTTTGACCCGCGCCGATTGACCCTTTGTGATTGACCGTAAGCGTGTAGACCTGTCCGGCAACCGGGCTCGGGATTTCGATCTTTTCGGTATTGTCACGATTGTTATCCCCTTGCAGGGCAGGATTTGCTTTGGCGCTGATTTTCCCGTTCGACCAATCGAGTTTCCACGGGAAGTAGGTGGTACTGTTCGCCGAAAGCCGAAGGTCGAGATCGTTTACAAGCACCGATGTAGTGTCGTTATTTGCTTTGATTGGACCTGCTGGATCAGTCCACGAGATTGTAGCAACAAGTGGTTCCGAGCCGTCGGCAACAATTTCCCGCGAATAGGAATAGCCATTGAGGATTTTATCTTCGGATATCAGCGACTTGCCGCCATTGTTGGTAATGGTGTTCGCGGCTTTTTCTACATCCATTAATCCCCAGCCAAAAGTAACATCGGGACCAGGATTGGGCCCGGCCTCCTTTGCTGAATTGGCAATGAGGGCCTTGATGGTGGCACCTCTCATAAACCCGCTATTGATATTCGTGAAATGCTGTTGGAGCAGGAGTATGGAGCCAGCAATGGCAGGAGATGCGAAAGATGTTCCCTGACCGGCATGATAGGTGTTGTTACTGGGAGTGGAAGTGCTGGGAAGATAGGCCATTGTAGAAAAAACACCAACTCCTTTTGCGGATATATCGGGTTTTATACGACCATCATCCGAAGGGCCGGGAGTTGTTCCCCACGTCCCACCCGGGAACGACATTGCGACAACCGAACTGGGTCCCGTGTAAGTCTGAATTTGCTCGACAGCTGCCACAGACAGGCCGTTCTTCTCAGGCGCATTCACATCCAGGGTAATGTCATTTCCACAAGACCAAACCGACAAATAGTATGGTGCATTGTACATAATTGCATCCTGGTTGCGTCTCGCGGAATTGTAATCGCCTCCGTAGGGCCCATAGGAATGATTGGAGACAAGAAGGCCGTTACTTGCAAGATCAGTTTGCCGCGTTTCAATATTTGAGGTCGAATAAACATGTACATTTGACTTTGGCGCTATCCCTCTGGCGTTCCCCGATTGAAATGCCCCTGAGGCTGCGATCGTTCCTGCAACATGCGTTGTATGGTTGCTGACTGAGGTAGCTATCGGGTCCATGTATATCACCCTACTTTCGAAGGCCTCATGAGTGGCGCGAATATTTTGCTCAAAAACCACAGCCGTCATACTTTCACCATTAACATTTAGACCAAGCGAACCACCAGTATACAGTTTGTCTGCTCCCATCATTTTGGATGACCCAGCATTGAAAGTCTGCTGATAAATGGGTTTCATATCTGCCGTAACACCGATCAATTCCTTCTTTCCGCCGTCTGGCAAATCGATTGAAACGGTCCAACCGTTAATTTGCGCAAGATCCAATAGTTTTTTCCTTTCAACTGCGTACTTAACCCTAAACTCTTCCCCCATCTTTCGAAGAGTATCGACGTTAGTCGACTTTTGTATCTCCCGTATTTCTTCCTCGGTTTGGGCAAATGTGGCCAAAGATGAAAAAAGAAGTAGGAGAGCTATCTTAAATTTGATTGATCTCATAATTCAACTGTTAAAGTTTAAGAGAAACTTGATTTTATTTTTTTTCGGCTGGCCGTTCCGTTGTTCTCTTGAACTCGTCGAATTGATGTTGTAGATCTTGCAGTTTTTTGTTTTGTTCAATCAGATACAGTGTGAGCTCTTCAATTTTTTCCTGCTGAATTTTTGCAATTTCTCCCAGGCTCAGACCGCTCTCTTCAACTGTTTTTGCCGAAGGGACATTTGGCAAATGGCCATTTTTATTAATGTAGTTTTCAACGGTTGCCAGATCCTTCAATTGATAGCCGGGCGCAAAAACATAATCAGCCCAGCCGGTCCGGATGCGGACTTCCTCTGTCAATATTCCACCCTTCACAAACAATTTGTAAGTACTCACATTTGCCGTCCCAACAGTTGTAGGAAACGTAGAAGTGCTCACGCCAACTTTGCCATTGAAAATTAATGTGCTATTTGCGAAATCACCTTTTATTAGTGGAGTGGGTGTATTTGAGTTAGCGATATAAAGTTTGTCACTCCCGGTTTCCGTATTACCCGCCGATGTACCGATGAAAATATTGTTTTTACCGGTAACATTCGCAAATCCGGCACCTCCCCCCAGGGCTATGTTGCCTTCTCCGGTTGTGTTGCTATACCCGGCGTTGTTGCCCAAAAACAGGTTCGTCGATCCGGTTGTGTTGTTATAGCCCGACTGTAAGCCCAGAAACACGTTCCAGAATCCGGTTGTGTTAAATTTCCCGGACAAGTTACCGATAAAGGTATTTTGGCTACCGGTTGTAGTTGTGTAACCTGCATGATATCCGACAAAGGTATTGGAGCCGGCAGTCGTGTTGCTAAAACCGCTGTATGCGCCCAGAAATGTGTTTAGCGTTCCTGTTGTATTCACAGGGCCGCTGTTTGCGCCGAAAAATGAATTTTTTGCACTGGTAGTAACAGCTCCCGCATTGTAGCCAACGTAGGTTCCTTCACTCCCTCCCGTGCCCGCTCCAGAGCCATCATAAGTAACTGTTCCGGAGAAACTTTGCGTGCGGGCGTTACGCGACGAATCCTGCGAAACTGATTGTGCATTAACTGAAAAGGAGGTAACTGATAGCAAAAGGGCTGCCGCCATCAGCGACGATTGTACTGATTTTTTCATTGTAAATAAATTGTCTGTTTTCCCTACTCTGTTATAGGTTTTTCGGGGACCACCTTAATGTTGGAATAGCATGACAAAACCATCTTGAAAGGCAAATGCCTTCCGTATGAATTTGACAGAAATGAAAAAGGTGCAGTAAAATCAGAAGTGCTTAACAGTGCAGCAATATAGAAGGGAATTATGAATATTTACAAATCATTTATCGAAAAATAACGCAGAGATATCTCTACTGTTTTTTGATAAAAATCGGATAGCAGAACATCGATATTTCCTTGTAGAATTTTTTTATTTCAGGGATTAAAAGTAATCATCGGTTCAAACAACTTCCAATTAAACCGTGCCGAAACAGGATGGTGGTCCGAAAGCGGCAGACCGTTCTCATTGTAAAATAATTGCTTTTCCAAAACATACTGAGAAGGTTCCAATTTGATCAATTCGCGGCTGCGGAACAGTATTTTGTCCAGTGTGTCGGGCGAGTCGACACTGGAGCGAGTGGCGGTGGGAGGCGCGCG
>CBIHPQ010000143.1:0-14983 GCA_966211825.1 uncultured Dyadobacter sp.
ATGAAAGCCTATTTGTTTTTGGAATTGATTTTAAATCAGGTGTTTCCAGATCACGTCGTACACATCTACTGCTTCCAGTTCAGGCTTTTCAGGGGCCTGGTCGGTGACGATGATCGGGTAGTACTCTTCCGGAATGTTAATACCTCCGTGTGAGCCTTTTACTAATGTAGCATCGAGTGGAATGACATCCATTAAATATCTGAAACCTAACAATTTACGGGCCAGCTTATAGCCTGCACGCAGTTTGATCAACGGATTTTTAGGATCCATAAACATCTCCACGGGATCGTAGCCCGGCTTGCGGTGAATGTCCACCAAATGCGCGTAATCCGGTGCTTTGGCGTCGTCGAGCCAGTAATAGTAGGTAAACCAGCTATCCGGTTTCGCGACGGCCACAATATCTCCCGAGCGCGCATGATCGAGGTGGTATGCTTTCTGGGCATCCTTATCGAGCACGAGGTCGATGCCCGGTGTTTTTTTCAAAACCTGCACTACCTGCTCTTTTACAGAAAGGTCATTCAGGTAAATATGGGCAATCTGGTGATCGGAAACAGCGAATGCTTTGGAAATCCCCGCATCCAGCAACTCGTACCAGCGCTCATTACGTACGGAAATGAGCCCTTCGTTACGGAGAATGCGGTTAATGTGGATGGGATTATTTACCGGGTTAATGCCGTATTCAGAGAGCAGGATGATCTTTGCGTTTCTGGCTTCGTAGAACTGGATCAAGTCTTTGACAACTTCATCGATCTCATTCAGTTCATTGCTGATCTTGGAAAAATCAGGACCGAATTTTTGCAAACAATAATCCAGATGAGGCAGGTAAATGAGCGTCAGCGTGGGATTATGCCTTTTTTCGACGGACATCGAAGCATCGGCGATCCAGCGGGTGGATTTGATATTTGCATTAGGCCCCCAGAAATTGAAAAGCGGGAACTGACCGAGTTCGGCTTGCAGCTCATCGCGCAGTTCGGGCGGGTAGGCGTAGCAATCGGGCGCTTTCACACCGTCGGCGTGGTATTGCGGACGCGGTGTTACCGACCAGTCGGCGGTGGAGTACATATTATACCACCAGAACATTTTCGAAACGGTAAATTTCGGGTCGATCTTTCTGGCATTGTCCCAGATTTTGTCGCCCTGCACGAGCTTGTTCGACTGTTTCCAGAACTTCACCTCCGAATCATCGCGATCGTACCAGCCATTGCCGACGATACCATTCTCAGCAGGCCACTTTCCGGTCACATAAGTGCTTTGGGAAGTAGTGGTAACGGCCGGAAGTACGGGTTTAATGGGCGTCAGGTGGCGCTTTTTGATATAAGCATCCAAAAACGGCGTATGCTCGCCGATCAGGTTGGCGCTTAACCCTACAATATCTATAACTACGGTTTTATTCATAATTCAATACTTTCTTCACCCATTCCAGCTCGCGAACGATAGATTCGCCGATGGGCTTCTGCATATCTTCGGGCAGCACGCCCCAGGTGTAGGTTTCCACTTCCAGATAGGCTGAAAACGGTGTTTCTTTTTGCAATGCCAAAGTCTGCACAATATCTCCCTGGGTAGAATCGAGCACGCCGTAAGTGTTTACAAAAAGCGGGACGTGGAAATGCACGCGCCATTCTTCGTGGCTGTCATTCCAGTCATTTAATGCCTCCTTCAAATCGGGGTAATGCGTGAAATGGCCGTCGTCGTGGCGCGCGACCACCTGGTGCAGGTACACAGGCTCGTCGAATGTCTCGATCGCCTTGCGTTTGATCTCCCGCTCGCTGGTATAATTCACTTTCAAAGCCGAGCTCACCTGAATGCGGCCGACCTGAATGCCGAACTCATTCAATGAATCGAGAATATCCTCCGGTTTTTCATAACCGACTGCCGCATGGCAAATGTCGTAGCACAACTGAATGTGTTTCAAAACAAGCGCCTGCGCCTGGTCTCCGCCGATGCCGTGTTTTTCCACCAAATAAATAGTGCCTTTCGGGAGCAGGAGATTGGTATACCAGGTTACGAAATCCTCGGTATTATCGAGAATGCCGTCCGGTTCGGGTTCGATGTCCAAATGCAGGAACTTACCGGTTTCTTTTTCAATGCGGATCAGTTCGTCGAGCAAATCGAGAATATGATCGGTGGCTGTTTCGGTTGCTTGTAGTTTGTCGGCTTCGGTCTTCCACCAAAGGCGGTAGGAGAGCGGCGGCGTTGAAACACCTCCGTGCATATCTGCCGGCAATAATGCGGCGAGGATATTGAAAAGTCGTTTGGTATAAGCCAGGCGATCGGTGGTCGTCCAGTCGGGCGTGTGCACGTCGTCCTTTACGCGGGTGTTGTGAAAGCCGCCATAAGGGAAGCCGTTGATCACAAACACATACACGTCATTTTCTGCAAGCCAGTTTTTGAATTCAGCCAGGACTTCGGGCTTGCTCAGCTCGATCGACGCCTCATTGGCAACGCGCAGGCCAAGGCCGAATGGCTTGCCGGGCGCGAGTTGCTGCCGGATGTAGGGAATGCTTTCGCGCAGCGACCGGAAATGGTCTTCCCATTTTTCGCCGGGATGGATATTGCTGCAATAGGTAAGGTGTCCGTAAGGCGTGATCATGCAGGGATAATTTTTGAACTTTCGAGGTAATCCACCGACAATGCGATGATGTCGGCATCCAGTTCATGCACTTCCACTCCTTTGCCAATCTTTTCCAGCAGCATGATCGTCAGCCTGCCGCCCAGGTGCTCGCGGAATTCCTGCAAGCCGTTGCGGAGGTTGATTTTATCATTTTCAGCCAGTTTGGAATGGTATAATTCAAAACCGACTTTGGTTAATACATCCAGAATGCGGTTGAGATCGCTTTCAGCCAGCATGCCTATTTTATTGGCATACACACAGTCCAATGCAATGCCAATGGCCACCGCTTCACCGTGACGAACTTGAAAGCCGGTCAGAAATTCGAGCTTATGTGCTGCCCAGTGACCGAAATCCAAAGGACGTGACGAGCCGAATTCGAACGGGTCGCCGCCGGCAATGTGGTCGGTATGCATTTCGGCGCAGCGGTGGATGAGGTAGGCCATGGCCTCTTCATCGCGGTTGGCAAGCGCTGCGGCGTGCTCTTCGATCCATTCGAAGAATGCGGCGTCTTTGATCAATGCCACTTTCACGGCTTCCGCGAGTCCGCCGCGCCAGTCACGGTCGTCGAGCGTGCGCAGGAAAGTGAGGTCGTTGAAAACGGCGACCGGCGGCGCGAATGTGCCGAGGAAGTTCTTTTTACCGTGAAAATTAATACTGTTTTTGACGCCAACACCCGAGTCGTTTTGCGCGAGTACGGTGGTCGGAATGCGGATCAGCTTGATACCGCGGTGCGAAACCGCGGCGGCGTAACCCACCAGGTCGAGTACCGCGCCGCCACCGATTCCGATGACGAATGAATGCCGGTCGATTCCGAAGACGTCGACGGCTTCAACAAGCTTATCAAACTGCGTCGGGTCGTTTTTGCAAGCTTCGCCACCTGGTACCGAAATGATTTCGGGCGACAGCTGGATATGCGTCACATTTTGTGCAAAGTAGGCGCGGATCTGGTTTTTTAGCTCCGGCTGCGTCTTTTCAAACCCCTCATCCACGATCACCAGGGCCTTGCGCTGAAAGCCCTGTTCGGTATATGCTTGAAAAAAATCTTTCAATAACGGGTTCTGGGTGTCAAATAGGTGCTGGGTGAAGAATACGGCATAGTTGTATTCCACCTGGAAACGTTGTTTTATAGTTTGCATTGAATTCTGCATTACACTAGCAAAGTGGGTATTTGTTATAAAAACGTTTGAAAACACGATCCGTTCAAACGCAGCTCAAAATCATCGATATAAAGACTAAAATTAACAGGTTTTCCCCGTCCTATCATCCTGCATTTTAATTTAGGAGCCCTTCTTCCCTTCCTCCTTCCTCCATTCTCCGCTCCTAAGTCACCGCAAAAGCTTTTGCGAGATACATTGAGAGCGGCAGCAATGCCAGTACAGCCAATGCAATGGGTAGTAACCCGAACGCAGCGCACCAGGAAGCATTCATGACGATCAGCGAAATCACCCCGGCCTTTACAGCCTTTCCGATCAGCGGGCCGATCGGGTTTTGCATGGCATTCCAGAGCGGCCGGAAAATGAACCAGGCGTGCAGCAATACAAATGGAATGGTAAACAACAGATTCCCCTTTCCCTGCGCGATCGTCAGCTGTGCTGCCAGCACGGCCAGGTATAGGAATGCGGCGATGTATAATGTACGTTTTTTGCCTCCATGCACCTCATCCTGACTGATCAGCGTGATTGCCCCGATGTACATGATGGGGAAAATGGCGATAAAAGCCCATTGCTGGAAAGATTCGGGCAGTACGCTCATACCGAGGATCAGGTTACCGCCCCGGCACATGCCCATCACCAGCGGGCCGAAGAAAACGTGATGTTTGGCAAAACGGTTATATAAAACAGTCAGCAAAGCCACCACGACGGCGATCATCCCGCTTTGCAAACTGAATGCGCCAGCTGCGATAATGCCCAGCAAAAGCAATGAAATGCCCATGGTAGCAGCTTGTGCAAGGGGAACTTTACCGCTCGGAATGGGCCGTTCGGGCCGCTCCACTGCGTCGAGTCTGGCATCAAAAACATCATTCATCACCACGCCGCCGCCGTAGAGGCCGAGCGTCGAAATGACGAGTAATGCAGGTGAAAAGTCCGAGAAGGTAAACTGCGCAATGGCCATACCGGCCAGGATGTCCGCAACGGCGGTAACCAGGTTGGCGGGGCGCGTTAGTTGCAAATAGGGTTTAAGGCTGCTCACTTTAATTGATCACTAAAAAGTCCTTCACGGGAGCAGGCTGCTGGCCACCTCTTAAAATGCTGTTGCCATGGAATTTCTCCGTCTGGTCGACCGCATAACCCGACTCGAAATCTGTCACATCGATCTGGCCGCTTTTCCCGAATGCGTCGATGGCATTCTGGTAAGTCACGAGTCGGATCGTTTCGTCCGAAATGCCCCGCATTTTCATCAATGCAGCTGTTTTCGGGATTGCCAGCGGATCGGAAATGCCCCAATCGGCCGCAGAGTTGATCATAATGCGTTCGGGACCATATTGTTCCACCACTTTCACCATCCTTTCATTACCCATTTTGGTAAAAGGATAAATGGTAAATGCGGCATAAAAACCCTGGTCGAGCACGCTTTTCACGGTTTCTTCATTGTTATGGTCGACGATCACCCACGAAGGGTCGATGCCGTGTTCCAATGCGATAGCCATACTGCGCTCCGTGCCCTTCTTTTTGTCGCGGTGCGGCGTGTGGATCTGCACAGGCAACTTTGCTTTTTTCGCGAGTTCGAGCTGCAGGCGGTAATATTTTTCTTCGGCGGGCGTCTGGTCGTCGAAACCGATCTCGCCTACGCCTACCACGCCTTCTTTATATATGTACAACGGCAGGATTTCCATTACCTGCTCTGCCAATGGCTCGTTGTTCGCTTCACGGGAGTTGAGGCCCATGGTGCAGTAATGTTTTATTCCAAACTGCGAAGAGCGGAATCTTTCCCATCCTACCAGACTGCTGTAATAGTCTTTGAATGTCGATAACCCCGTCCGTGGCTGTCCCACCCAGAATGCGGGTTCTATCAGCGCTACGATGCCGGCCTGGTTCATGGCCTGGTAGTCGTCCGTGGTGCGGGAAACCATGTGGATATGCGGGTCAAAAAACCGCATTCCCTGGATCAGGTCTTTGTAGTCGTTCCAGGCAATGTCGCGGTGTGCGGGGGCCTGTGTTGCTTCTTCGCTATCTTCGAAATGCGAAGGGTTCTGGGTGCTGTCGTTATGGTTCAGGCACATAATGTCAATGTTCGAGGTCGGCCCAGGTTAATGCGCCGGATTTGACTGATTTTTCAAGATCGGTGTATTTGGCGAGCAGGTAGTTGGCTGCCGGCAGCGATGATTCGCCACAAGCCAATGCGGCCGCCTGACGGTCTTCTTCTTTGTCGGAATCAAACAAATGCTGCATGTCGGCCAGTAGCGCAGGGCTGAGATATTTGCCGGTAAGCCGCCATACCTGTGCAGGCACGCTGCGTCCCGCGGCCCAGCGCTCGTGCGCGAAATCCGAAAGCGTTACCGCCAGTTTCTCGTTTGAGCGGTTTTCAAGTCCCTCAATGAAATGGATGGGTTTGTCATTGAATATCGTTTTGAGTACCAGCTGGTTCCATGCCAGCTCACTGAAATATTGCTCCGGATAAGGGTTGTGCAACGCAATGGCATCGAATACAAATCCCATATTGGAACGCACAGCATCCGTAGCGCGGAAAAGCCATTGGTCGGGATAGGAAAGCAGGGGCAACGCCGAATACAACGCCACCAGCTCATTCATTTCCGCCGTATCGGACAGCGTTTCAATGTTTTTGACATACTCATCCTTATCCGAAGAGTCGAGCTGCGTAAGCAACCACACGCGGCAAAGCCTCACAAGCGACCAGCCATCGACTGAAAAACCCGGAATTTCAAGGTTAAGCGCTGCTTTCTCGGCTTCGGAGGTGTTGATGATTTTTTTAGATACAAACCTGGGGGCTGCCACGAAGGCGGTCATCAGTTCAATGGGCGCGGAAGATCGATTTTGCTGCAACCATCCGGCCTCGCTGGCCGAAGTTTGCGAGGCGATGATCTCCCCAATTTTTTGTTTAATAATGTCGGACATAACTGTTGTCTGTGATCCTGTTTACCGGTTTCGACCGAATAAACCTTTGCTGATACCGGGTTATTGCTATAATGCCTGTTTGCCTCTATAAAGTTTCCGACCGGCTATTTATAACGTAGCAAAGCCTCTTTTTGGCTGATCCGGCGGCATGATTGGTATCAGTTCTAATGAAAAACTAATATCATTTGTAACTGATGGTTAAAAATCAAATTCCAGGATGTCGGGGTCGTTGAGTAGGTGATGGGTCAGCTTCTCATGTTTCCTTTCAGAGCCTTGTAACGTCCAGCTGCCGGTAATGTGGGTGCCGATACGGCTTTGCTCGCCTCGCAGGATCCTCAGGTCATATTCTTTGAACAGGGTTTCATAAGTTTTCAGGGTCTTTCGCTGATAAACACACATCAGACGATAGTTGCGTATCTGGCTTTTCCGACGGATGAACTTCTGCACGGGCGACAATACGACCAGCGTCATGCCCGAAATTACAAAACACATGATCGTCACCTCATAAAACCCTGCCCCGATGCCCATGCCCACCGCCGCGGTTACCCACACGATCGCCGCCGTCGTGATCCCTACAACCCGGTTGTTTTCCCTGAAAATGATCCCCGCGCCGATGAAACCGATCCCCGTCACGATATTCGCCGCGATCCGGCCGGCATCGGAACTGATCTTGATCGAAAGGATCGTGAACAGCGTTGAGCCCATCGCGATCAATATCAGCGTCCGCAACCCGGCCGATTTGCTTCGATACTCCCGCTCCGCGCCGATGATGCCACCGAGGGTAAATGAAATCAGTAGTTTGTAAATGTCTTCGGGTAGCAGGTCCATTCAGTGTAATTTGTATTCATAAATAAAGCCGGAGAGGTAGTGAATCTCCCGGCTTGGTATTGTGGCAAATATTAATGTATGGTTAAGCCGCAGTCCGCGTTTCGACCCAATCGATGATGCGCTCGGCTTCCTGCATTCCGATCTTGGCCAGATCTGCATTGCCAAACCCATCGTAAGCCATTACCAGATGAAGAACCTCATACACGGTTCCGAATGAGTTCAGCATTTTCTTATCCTGCTTAGACAAGTGTTGCTTATACCAATCTACATCATGCCGGCCCTTGGGCTTTTTGCCAAAAAAACGGTCCAATGCGAACAAAACACCGGTATAAGCCGTGTGCCCAGCCATTTTTACATACTTGGCATCCTGATAATACCCATCTTCTTTCCTGGCTTTCTCGCGCAGGATTTCTTTGGCATTGTCAAGATAGCGTTTTGCTTCACGGACAGAGTCTTGCAGCGGGAGTTCCTGTTTTGCCATATTCAGTGTATGTGATTAAGTGAAGTGATAAAATTACAAAACAGATCGCAGACCTACGCATTCATCCACTCCTCAATCTCCTCCGCTTCGAGCGGAATGTTTGCCATCAAATCCACATTTCCGTTCTCGGTTATCAGAATATCATTTTCCAAACGAATCCCTAATCCTTCCTCACGAATGTAAATGCCCGGCTCGCAGGTGAAAACCATGCCGGCTTCGAAGCGGCGGTATTTGTTGCCTACGTCGTGGATATCGAGGCCGAGGAAATGGGATGTGCCGTGCGGGAAGTACTTTTTATAGGCTGGCAGTTCCGGATCTTGTTTTGCGATATCTTCTTTCGTGATAAGCCCGAGGCCGATCAGCTCGCTTTCCATAATGCGGCCGATTTCCAGGTGGTATTCGTCCCAGATGTTGCCCGGCACTAGCAGACCTTTTGCAGCTTTGAAAACACGTAAAACTGCGTCGTACACATCACGCTGGCGTTTGGTAAACCGGCCATTGACCGGGATGCTGCGGGTAAGATCGGCACCGTAGTTGGCGTATTCAGCCGCCACGTCGAGCAGCAGTATGTCTCCGTCTTTGCAAACCTGATCGTTCTGGATATAATGCAGCACGCACGCATTGGCGCCGGATGCGATAATGGGCTGGTAGGAGAAGCCTTTCGAGCGGCTGCGAACAAATTCATGGAGCAATTCCGCTTCGATCTCGAATTCGTGCACGCCAGGTTTGACAAATTTCAAAACTCTCTCAAAACCCTGCTTCGTAATGTCGCAAGCCTTTTGCAGCAATGCAATTTCCCCGGGCTGCTTCACGGCGCGGAGCTGGTGCATGAGCGGGGCAAGGCGCACAAGGTTATGCAGGGGATAGCGGTTTTTGAAATCCTGAATGTAACGGGCATCCCGGCTCTGAACTACCGAGTCGTTGCGTTTATTCTAATTCGTATTCAAATATACAATTTATTCCTAAAAAAAGATGTTGCCAAACACTGTTTCGAATTGATGTGTCCAGAAAATGTTTTGAATGCCGGTTGCGGCGCGGGCCTGTTCCTTGGTAAGTTTTTCGCCTTCCCAGACAGCGATAATTTCATTTGTTTCGCGCAGAAAAAGAACTTCGCGGAATTTCGGGTCCGGGTGTCCGGGGAATATGAGCAGGACGGTTTCCTCCTGATCGACGCCCGTGAGGTAAAAAAGATCGCTGTTTTGTTTGAAGCCCATTGTGCCGTCGGCGTTGGTCGGCATAATGTCGTTGGCATTGAGAATTGCGAGGGATTTTGGTTTGAGTAAGGTCGTTAAACGGCGTCTGTTTTCGATAAATAGTTTTTGGTCGATGGGGGAATATCGCATGTCTGTATTTTTTCGATCAGGTAATTTAATTTGTAAAATTACGTTTATCTTGTTCAAAAATTCTAAACATCGTGCCCCTGCGCGGAATGCTTTTTAGTCGTGCAAATGCAGTTTTAGAAGTTTTATTATACCAAATTGATTAAGAATACCTAACTAATGCCGTTGATGAGAAGACTGCTTTTGCTTGCGTTTTTATGTGTGCCGTTGGTGTTGTCAGCAAGCCCGAAATATTGGATTTATCTTAAAACCAAAGACCTGGCAGCAAGCCCGGCGGTGTCGGCGCTGACGTTGGAAAACCGGCAGAAGCTAGGTCTGGTACTTTCGGATGAAACCGATTTGCCGGTAAAAAAGGAATTTGAAGCAGCATTGCGCGGGCATTCGGTGAATATCATCAACCGCTCCAAATGGCTGAACGCAGTTTCAGCGAACCTCACCAGCGAGCAGGCAATGAAAGTGCGGGAGCTGGATTTCGTAGCCGATGTGGTCATGATCGACCCGGGCTTCTACGTGGCCAAAACGCAGCCGATCGAAAAAGCGCAAATGGCCCCGGTAATGTCCCAGGTGCAAGCCAATGCATTTTTGAAAGAAAATATTACAGCCAAAGACGTCACGATCGGTGTGATCGACGCGGGTTTTTACGGCGCCGATTCTTCACTTTCACTTTCACAGGTTTTTTCCAATAAAAGAATACTGGGAGTCCGGGATTATGTAAAGCCGGGCCGTCCGGGCGACTTGCTTTTCAGCACCGCCGAATCATTCTCGGATATGCACGGTACCGAAGTACTCGCCGCCATTTCCGGGATCGATTACCAGGACCAGGTCCAGTACGGAATGGCTACCAATGCCAAGTTCTACCTCGCCCGCACCGATTACTCCATGCGCGAATACCGCGGCGAGGAAGACAACTGGATCGCGGCGATGGAATGGATGGACAGCCTTGGTGTACGCCTGATCAACACTTCGCTCGGTTATGCCAAAGGTTTTTCAGATCCGAAAGAAAACTATATTCCTTCTCAAATGGACGGCAAGACGAGCGCCATTTCCAAAGCCGCGCAAATCGCTTCGGACAAAAAAGGCATTATGATCATCGTTTCGGCCGGTAATGAGGGCGATGACAAAAGCTGGGGCATCGTTTCGGCGCCGGCGGATGCGAAAGGCGTGCTTTCGGTAGGCGCTACGAATGGCAAGCTCTGGAACCGCATTGGCTACAGCAGCGTCGGGCCGGAGTTTTTATCCTATGTAAAACCCAATGTTTCCTGCTTCTCGCTGTACGGGACGTCGCTTTCCGCACCGGTGATCACAGGATTTGCCGCCTGTTTGCTGCAAGCCAATCCGCAGCTTTCGAATAAGGATTTGATTTCGCTCATCGAAAAATCGTCGCATTTGTATCCTTACGGCAATAATTTCGTAGGGTATGGCGTGCCGCAGGCTTCACGTGCGCTGGCACTTGCAAAGGCGCCTTATTTGCCCAATAATTCCAAATTGATCACCGCCAAAGGCCGCACCTGCGAAGTGGAAGTTACCAGCCAGGATTCGATGGTGGCGGTATACCGCAAGAAAAATGAAAAAGACGTGATCGCGCAGCAGGTTGCCAAAGTACAAAACGGCAAAGTGTCGCTGAAACGCCAGAATAATGAGAAATTCACTACCATTGACCTCCGGGACTACGTGGTGGAAGTGGAATGGGACTGACCCGTTCACAACAAGCGGCCTGCATTAAGGCGACCTGCGGAGCCTTGCTTCTTCCAGATCCAGTTCATGTTCTTTGGTACGGATCAATGCGTCGGAGCAGGCTCTTTCCTGTCTTAATTTGACGATTTCTGCTCTTTTTACTTCAATAATTTCCAATAACATGGCGCGGTACTTGCGCACGTAGCCAATGGTTTCGTTATCCTCCGAATGCAGCAACTTGTAGTCGGCCATTTCGATGATCTTTTCATAGCGCTCCTTCAAAAGCCTGAACGGCTCGAAATTCTGTATCTCGCCGTCGTAATTGGATTTCATATAGTCGAGGCTCACCACGGCCAGTCGTGAATTAACCTTTGCATTCTCTTGCTCCACATTGTTTCCATCATCCTTGATTTTCAGCCATTTGATCAGGTAAGGTAGGCTCAATCCCTGAAAAACAAGGGTGAAAAGGATCACTACAAATGTGATGAACAGAAACAGATCGCGATGCGGGAAGGGCTGGCCATTGATCATCAGCGGAATAGCTAATGCCGACGCAAGCGACACCACGCCGCGCATCCCCGCCCAGGCTACAATAAATACCGGCTGCCATTTGGGCTCGGGCTCTCTTTTACGTACCGATTGAAAAAATCGGGGAATGTAGGTTGCCGGGTAAACCCAGATAATGCGTATGACGATCGTGACAAGGCTGATAATGACGGCATAAGATACCAGTTGCGTTACCGAATAATTGTTGAGGCCTGTGATGACCTCCGGCATTTGCAGCCCGATGAGGATAAAAACAATGCCGTTGAGCAGGAAAACGACCGTTTGCCAGACATAATTGGTCTGCATCCGCGACTGGTAGGTAAACAATTCATGCGCCCGGAAGCTCAGGAACAGCCCTCCGCTTACCACCGCCAGAACGCCCGAATAGTGGAAATGCTCCGCGGTAATGTACATCAGGTATGGCGAAATGAAT
Organism: uncultured Dyadobacter sp.; assembly: GCA_966211825.1. GTDB lineage: Bacteria > Bacteroidota > Bacteroidia > Cytophagales > Spirosomataceae > Dyadobacter. The sequence continues at coordinate 11,987 of CBIHPQ010000143.1, forward strand.
GTGAGCGCGGTATCAATGCTGGGCGTGGTCGGGAAAAAACGGTGCACCACATACAGTACGTGCGCAATCGCGAGGCCGATCACGACGCCCATCGTGGCTACCATCAGAAAATCGACGCCCGCCTTCCACAATACGAAATTGCCCGTTGTAATGGTCGCGAGTGCTACGCGGAATACGATCAGCGAGGATGCGTCGTTGACCAGGCTTTCACCTTCCAGGATCGTGACGACGCGCTTGGGTACCTTCAGTCCGTGCAGCACCGAGGTAGCCGCGACGGCATCCGGGGGCGAGATAATGCCGCCCAGCACAAAACCCATGGCCAATGTAAAACCCGGGATCATAGCCTGGGAAATATAGGCCACCGCCGTCGCCGTAAACACGACCAGCCCGATGGAAAGCAGCCCGATCGGCCGGCGTGCCGCCCAGAATTCTTTCCAGGAGGTGTTCCAGGCTGCTTCATAGAGCAGCGGAGGCAGGAAGATCAGGAAAACCCAGTCGGGTTCGAGCTCTAAATGAGGCATTCCGGGGATAAAGCTGATCAGCAGGCCGGCGATAACGAGGAAAATCGGGTAAGAAATGCCGATCTTTTCGCTCAGCATCGTGAGCATCGAGACAACAAAAAGGAGCGAGATAATGAGCAGTAAATTCTCAAGGACCATATTCAGTAAACAGAGGTTCGGAGATATAAAACTATATAAATTGTAAAAATAACATGTAATAACTTTTGTGTGTGGTCGAGCACGCAAATGGAAATTTTGGTTTATATTAGCAGGAAATATTACGGTTTTGCATTAACTTTAATGCCTTTAAGATCCTGGACCACTGGCATTATCAACAGAAAATTCAATAAAAACAGTCATTCCATCACCTAATCCTTAATTGACAATGAGTACTTCTCGGAGAGATGTCTTGAAAATGGCGGGAGTTGCATTGGCAGGTAGCACATTACCAACCTTCGCAATTCTGAACCCCAATCGCGCCTTTGCAGGTGTAAATGCCGATACCCTCAAAGTAGGTTTGATCGGTTGCGGCGGACGTGGATCCGGTGCAGCTAACCAGGCTTTGAAAGCCGACCCGAACGTGGTGTTGTGGGCAATGGGTGACATTTTCAAGGACAAAATGGACGCGTCGCTTGAAAACCTTACCAAAGTGCACGGCCCGAAAGTGAAAGTGGATGAAGGACGCAAGTTCATTGGTTTCGACGCTTTCAAAAAAGTGTTGGATTCAGGTGTGGATGTGGTATTGCTCGCAACGCCTCCTCACTTCCGTCCCGAGCACCTCACTGCCGCTATCAATGCAGGTAAGCACGTTTTCTGCGAAAAACCGGTAGCTGTTGACGCTCCCGGCGTTCGTAAAGTATTGGACGCAGCGAAATTGGCAAAACAAAAGAATGTATCCCTGATGTCGGGCTTCTGCTGGCGTTACCACGAGCCGAAACGTGCGAGCTTCGCGCGTATCCTCGACGGCGCGGTAGGCGATATCACGGCGATCTACAACACGTATGATACCGGTACATTGTGGTCGTTCCCGCGCGTATCCGGCTGGACAGACGCTGAATATGTGCTGCGTAACTGGACTTACTACACCTGGCTCGCCGGTGACCACATTGTAGAGCAGGCCGTACACAGCATCGACATGATGGCGTGGGCGATGGGTGGCAAATTGCCCGTTTCGGTTGTAGGAACAGGTGGCCGCCAGGTCCGCACCGACGCTTTGTTCGGAAATATTTTTGACCACTTCTCTGTGGTTTATGATTATGATAACGGCGTGAAAGGTTTCCACCATTCCCGCCAGCAGGCCAACTGCGAAAACAGCTACCTCGTACAAACACTGGGTACCAAAGGAAGCGCGATGGTAAACTGTGCACGTAACGTACACGAAATCACCGGTGCTAACCCGTGGAAATACGAAGGACAGCAGAACGATATGTACCAGACAGAGCATAATGAACTGTTTGCATCGATCCGCAGCGGCAAGCTCATCAACGACGGCGAGTTCATGGCACACAGCACATTGACCGCCATCATGGGTAGAATGGCTGCCTATACCGGCAAGCGCATTACCTGGGATGAGGCTCTGAACTCCACCGAAAAGCTGGGACCTGATACTTACAGCTTTGATATGAAACCACCGGTTGTTGAGGTGGCCAAGCCAGGTATCACTGCATTCTCCTGATACTTATGCAACGAAGAGATTTCCTGAAAAACACCGCCATGGCAGCATCTGCTGTGGCGGTGGGCTCTTCGGCGCTTTCTGCCGAAGCTGCGGCAGCCGTACTTCCGGCCGCCCATACTGTACCATCGACCGGGGCGCCAGCCGCACGTCCGATGGTGAAAAAAAGTCTTAAATGGGGTATGGTAAAAGAGGATTTGTCGATCATGGACAAATTCAAACTCCTGAAAGATCTCGGCTACGACGGCGTCGAACTCGACTCGCCCGATAAGCTGGACATGAAGGAGGTACTGGCGGCCCGCGACAAAACCGGTCTGGAACTGCCGGGAACGGTCAATTCCATGCACTGGAAGCTGCCATTGTCCGATCCGGATCCTAAGAAGCGGGAAGAATGCGTCAAATCCATTGAAAAGGCATTGTACGACACCAAGCAATATGGCGGGACTACGGTACTCGTGGTGCCGGGCGTCGTGAATGCGAACGTAACCTACGCGGAAGCGTATGAGCGCTCACAGGCGGAAATCCGCAAACTGTTGCCGGTGGCTGAAAAAACAGGTGTCAAAATCGCGTTCGAGAACGTGTGGAACCAGTTTTTGATCAGTCCGCTGGAAGCAGCCCGCTATGTCGACGAATTCAAACACCCGATGGTGGGCTGGTATTTCGACGTTGGAAATGTGCTGCGTTACAGCTGGCCGGTTTCCTGGATCGAAGCATTGGACAAGCGCATTCTCAAACTGGATTTGAAGGAATTCAGTTTCAAAAAGCAAAATGACCTCGGCCTCTGGAAAGGATTTGATGTCGAATTCATGGAAGGCGATTGCAACT
>CBIHPQ010000144.1:0-14808 GCA_966211825.1 uncultured Dyadobacter sp.
GTATTGAATGCATTCTTGATATATTTTAATTCACAACCTGACAAATTTAAATGCTTATGCTGAGGTCTATTTCTATTTATGCCGCTTTACTGCTCGTAGTCGTGATTGCAGGGTGTTCCAGTGGCCGGAAAGTGTTTGTGGAGCATGATTACAGCTACGAAACCAATTTTAAAGATTACTCTTCTTATACGTTTCTGGAATGTGAGAGGGATACCAATAATCTTTGCACCGAAATTTATGAGGCGATCCGCCGCCAGATGCAGGTAAGGGGCTACAAGCTCACTGCCGAAAAACCTACGCTGCTGGTGAACTACGGGATTTTTTATGATAACCTGCGTTACCAGGGCTATATGCAGCCGGTGATCAAGAACTGGGTGGATACGGAGAATGAGGGTTTCCGCTACGAGCCGATCAAATATGCGCTCGACAAGGGCACGCTGATCGTTTCGCTCATCGACGCGGAAAGTGACCAGGTGGTGTGGAGAGGTTATGCTTCGGGGATATTCAAAGGGACCGAGAGTTCCAATAACCATTACCGGAGCGTGGTAAGGCGCATTTTCGATCAGTATCCGCTGTTTGCCAAAGGGTATGACCCTCGGCGATATAGCGAGCAGGTAGGACGTTAACTACTTTTTATAATTGAATACCGATTCCGCGTGCTCTTTGTCAGGGACACGCGGAATCGGTATTTTATTTAATCAGGGTTTCAGTCCGGCATCGTCGGAAGCTCCTAATGCTAATGCGCCCCAGTCGAGGTTTTCGCGGCCTTTGGCCAAACCGGAAATGAAGCGGTTTTTGATAATATCGGCAAAAGGCATCGGCGCATTCACGTCCGAAGCGGTCTGGAGTGTCAAGTTAATATCTTTCAAACCGAGTGGAAAGCGGAACGCGACCGGCTCGTAGGTGTTGCTGGCGACGAGCTTTCCGTAGTTCTGGAAAATAGGCGCTGCGAATAAGGTGGATGTGAGCATTTCATAAATGCTTTGTCTTGAAATACCACTTTTCTCCGCCATGGTGAATGCTTCACCCATCATTTCGAGGCTGCACGCGATCATGAAATTACCGGCCAGCTTGATCACATTCGCTGCGCCGGGATCATCCCCGAAATCAAAAACGCCTTTTACAAAACTCTGCACGATGGGCTTAACGCGTTCTTTGGCAGCTGCATTACCCGACAGGCAAATGTTGCCCACTTTCGCACGTACGGCTTCCGGCCGGGCGAATATAGGTGCGGCCACGTAATGCGCGCCGTACCACTCATGTACCTGCGCGAGCTGGCGCGAGGTTTCCGGCGAAATGGTGCTCATGGAAACGTGTACGCCGTCTTTCCCCAGTTTCTCAACGAGCTCCATTGAAAATATTTCTTCGACAGCAGCGTCGTCGGCGAGTACTGAAAACACGAGGCCGCCGGTGCTAATGGCGTCGATCGGGTCGTTCACGACTGTGGCGCCCAGTTTGGTTAATGGTTCCGCTTTGGAGGCAGTTCTGTTCCAGATAACGAGTTCATATCCCGCTTCAAGCAGGCTTTCAGCGATAGGAGTTCCTAGGTTTCCGAGCCCGAGAAACGCTATTTTTTCAGACATAATGATTGGTTTAGATAGTGAAAATCAAACTTGAATGACGCCCACATTGAAAGGCTTTTCAATAGGCGCCTGGTCGGCGGCTTTAATGCCAGCCGAAATGATGCGCCGCGTTTCCACGGGATCGATGATGCCATCGACCCAAAGGCGTGCGGCGGCGTAGTAGGGAGATAATTCTTCGTTGTAGCGGTCTGTAATTTGTTTCAACAACTCCTTTTCGGCCTCGGGGGTGATTGTCTCGCCTTTGGCTTTCAGGGTGGCGGTCTGCACTTGCAGCAACGTCCGGGCTGCCGTGGCGCCGCTCATAACCGCCATCTGGGCCGTTGGCCAGGCAAATATCAGCCGCGGATCGTAGGCTTTGCCGCACATAGCGTAGTTGCCCGCACCATAGGAGTTGCCGATGATGAATGTAAACTTGGGCACCACCGAATTCGCCACGGCATTCACCATCTTGGCCCCGTCCTTGATAATGCCGCCTTGTTCCGCCCTGCTACCCACCATAAAGCCGGTAACATCGTGGAAAAACACAAGAGGGATTTTTTTCTGGTTACAATTCATGATAAAACGGGCCGCTTTGTCGGCTGCTTCGGCGTAGATCACGCCGCCCATTTGCATTTCACCTTTCCCTGATTTGACCATTTTACGCTGGTTAGCGACGATGCCGACCGCCCAGCCGTCCACGCGCGCGTAGGCGCAAATGAGCGTCTTGCCGTAATCCGGCTTATATTCATCGAGTTCCGAGTTGTCCACAATGCATTCGAGAATAGGCAGGACATCATATGGTTTGAGGCGGTCGGTTGGGAGGAGGTTGTAAATATCTTCCGGCTGGCGAAGAGATTTCTGGGCGTTTTTGCGGTCGAAGCCGGTAGATAATGGCTTGCCAATCTTGTCGATATGCCTTTTAATGGCGTCCAGGCACGATTTGTCGTCGGGAAACTTGTTATCCGTAACGCCGGAAATTTCGCAATGCATAGCAGCGCCCCCAAGCGACTCCGCGTCGATATCTTCGCCGATGGATGATTTGACCAAATAGGGTCCGGCCAGGAATACGGAGCCGGTACCTTCCACAATGAAAGCTTCATCGGACATGATCGGCAGGTAAGCGCCGCCCGCGACGCAAGCGCCCATAATGGCGGAAATTTGCACAATGCCCATGGCCGACATTTGCGCATTGTTCCTGAAAATGCGCCCAAAATGCTCCTTATCGGCAAAAACCTCGGCCTGCATCGGCAAAAACACGCCCGCACTGTCAACGAGGTAAATAACCGGCAACCGGTTTTCCATCGCTATTTCCTGTGCGCGGAGGTTCTTTTTAGCAGCGATCGGGAACCAGGCACCGGCTTTCACGGTGGCGTCGTTCGCGACGATCATGCATTGTTTTCCCGACACATAGCCGATACCCACAACCACGCCGCCCGACGGACAGCCGCCTTCTTCCTCATACATTCCGTCTCCTACAAAAGCACCTATTTCAAGAAAATCGGAGCCGTTGTCGATCAGGTAACCGATCCTTTCTCTCGCGGTAAGTTTGCCTTTCTGATGCTGTGCTTCAATTTTTTTCTTCCCCCCGCCGAGCTTTACCTGCTCGTATTTCTCGTTGAGGACCTCGATGAGGTGTGGTAGGCTCTCCTGGCTGGTCATGATGATGAAGAATGGTGTGGGTGAGTTGAATGGCCTTATTTCAAATGTAAAAAGTCGTTTACCCGTAAGCAAACGACTTTCACTATTATTTGAAAAATATCAGGGCCCTATTTGACCGTCGTAGCAGTGTCCAGTTGAGACTCGGATGGTCCTTTGTCTTTTTTACCAAAAACAGAAACATTGATATAACGTTTCGGGTGTTCGCGGAAGTTGGTGAGCAGCTTGTTCATGCTGATCATCGTACGGTTGAGGTTATTATATAATGTCTCGTCCTTCACCAGCTTGCCCGCAGTGCCCTTGCCGGATTCCACGCTTGCCAGCAAGGTGTGCAGCTCCTCGATCGTCTTTCTGGCGCTTTGAACGGTTTCACCGAGCCGCAATGCATTCAATGAATCTGCCAAAGTACCTGTTTTGGCAAGCAGTGGTTTCAGTTCCTTTTCAGTTTCTACCAGCGAGGTCGTCAGCTTGTTGAGGTTTGACGTCATGGCAAGCAGGTTGGTGCGATTCTCGTTCAGCAATCCTTGCAGGCTGGTACCGGTCTGGTTATAGTTTTTTAGTACCTGGTTAAGGATCAGGCCTGTTTCCTGGAAGCCGCCGACAACGAGGTCGAGGTTTTTAATAAGTGAATCGGCGTGGGAAACGAGCGGCAGTGCTTTTTCCTGCAAAACAGCCGAAATACCCGATTCTTTTCTGGCCACCAGCGTGTCGCCGTCCTTCATCGGGGCACCGGCACCCATTGCGAGGTGGATCACCTTGCCGCCGAGCAAACCGCCGTCGGCCAGCACCGCGGCCGTTCCCTGAGGCACGGCAATGCCTTTTTGGATGTCAATTGTGACCAGCAAATGGTTCTGACGGTTTTGAAGCAACTTGATTTCCTGCACGCGGCCTACATTCAAGCCATTGAGCAAAACTGGGTTGGAGGCTGTTAGTCCGTCGATATTGTCGTAAACGATGTAGTACTTATATGTTCTCGAAAAAACGTCGGAGCCTTTGAGGATGTGAAAGCCGAAATACAGCATGACTATGGCAAAAAGTGCCATGACTCCGACTTTTGCTTCTCTTGATATTTTCATGGACTAGTTATTTGACCCGCATTAAACGGCGCAGGCGTAATCGGTACTAAACTTTCAAAATAGCCTTATTTCAAGTGATTTTCAGGTTTAACACCAAAGTATCAAAAATTGTTTGGACAAATCAAAGCATTATGTGACCGGTTAGCTACCGGTCCATATCTTTTTTATACGCCATAAATGCGGAGTGAACGCATTTGGCAACTTCTTCCTGGCCCTCCTCGGAGCTCAGGTATTCCTCTTCGTCGGGGGATGAAAGGAAGCCGGTTTCGATCAGCACGCTCGGCATCGCGCAACGCCACAGCACAAGGAAACCCGCCTGTTTCACGCCGCGGCTCTCACGGTCGGAGACGGACTGGAATTTCTTTTCGATCAGGTCGGCGAAACGCAAGCTGCTGGAAATGAATGCGCTTTGATAGTTGGCGAGCATGATGTGCGCCAGCGGGGAATCGGGGTCGAATCCCTTGTATTTTTGTTTATAGTTGGTTTCCTGCAAGATTACCGAGTTTTCGCGCTTTGCAACTTCGAGGTTACCTTCCGTTTTGTGCAAACCCATTACGAAGGTTTCTGTACCGCGCACCGTTCTGGAACGGGGCGTGGCATTGCAATGGATTGAAATAAAGAGGTCGGCATTGTTACGGTTGGCAAACGCGGAACGTTCGCCCAATTCGATGAAAACGTCGGTAGAACGCGTGAAAAGCACTTTTACGTCCGGCGTTTCTTCCTTGATCTTCTTGCCGAGTTCGAGTGCCACAGCGAGGGCTACATCCTTTTCCTTGGTGTATTTGCCCCTGGTACCGGGGTCCTTGCCGCCGTGCCCGGCATCGATTACGACTGTATTAACCTTGCTCCCCGATTTCACGGTAACCGGTTCTTGCTGAAAAACAAAGGCGACGCTGGCCAGCAAAAAACTTGCTACAATTACTAATTTAAGAAGTTTTAACATTATTTTTTAGTTGGGGCCTTACGCGAAAGGGGTTTCTCTGCTAATTTTGAAATTCGTTATGCAAAAATACGCTAATTGTTAGAACTGAAAAGAAAGGCGATTATTATATCGTCGGTAGTTGCGGCGTTTCTCCTGTTCAGCACTGTGGCATGTGTGCAGCAACGCTCCAAGGGTTCCGGGAAAAATCAGGGTAAGCTTAAAAGTTCGACTTCTGCAAAGCAATCAGCGGATTCCCTTCTTACAGTGCAAAAGCAAGCAGGCACGGATACTTCCCGCGCCGGCCGGTCAGGTGTGTCCGTTCCGAGAGGCGGCGTGAATGCGGATAGCACGCTCACTAACAATGCATTAGCAGATTCCACAGTTGCCGACTCACTCAAAAATCCCGACGATCTCGAAAATACCGTTCAGTATACGTCCGAGGACTCGACGATCATGGACGCGGTGTTGAAGCAGGTTCATTTGTACGGAAATGCAGAAGTTACCTACGGGACAATCAATCTGAAAGCTAATTACATTCGCCTCAACTGGGTTACCAACGAAGTTTACGCCATTGGAACCTATGATTCAACGGCCAAGAAAATGGCCGGCGAGCCGATATTCCAGGATGGGCCGGAGACTTATAATACGAAAGAGATCCGCTACAACTTCAAATCTAAAAAGGCGCTAATCCAGGGTATTGTGACCCAGGAAGGCGATGGTAATATCCGGGGGGAAAAGGTTAAGAAGGACGCTGAGGGCAATTTCTATATCCGGCATTCGATTTACACCACCTGTAACCTGACGCACCCACATTACTTCATCAATGCGCCGAAGATCAAGATGGTGAATAAGAAGCAGGTGATTTCGGGGCCATTCAACCTGGTAATCAGCGATGTGCCGCTGCCGATTGCATTACCCTTCGGTTTTTTCCCTTTTCCCAAAAAGAAAGAGAACGGTACCAGCGGAATCCTTATCCCTACATACGGGGAGGAGCCGAATGGACGTGGATTTTACCTGCGCGACGGCGGCTATTATTTTGCCATCAGCGAGTATGTGAACGCAATCCTGCAAGGGCAGATATATTCCAATGGAAGCTGGGGGTTGGGTGTTACATCGACCTATATCAAGCGCTACCAGTATTCGGGCAACCTGTCTCTTCGCTTCAACAGGAACAAATCCAGCGACGAGCTCGATAAGCTGTTTAAACGTGGTAATACCAACGATTTCAGCATTTTATGGTCGCACGCCCCGAAACCGAGGGGGAATTCCCAGTTTTCGGCGAATGTAAACGTGAGCAGTAACACCTATAACCAGCAGCAGGCTTTTGATGTAAACAAATATACGTCCAACGTTGCAAGCTCCTCAGTACAGTACAACCGCACATTCGGGCAGTACATGCGTGCGGCGGCTTCGTTGCGGGTGAACCAGAACTTCGGGCAAATCACCCCGCAGAGCGAAGGGAAGCGTGTGGGTGGCAAAACCAACGTCTCTACCGATTTCAGCTTTGGCGTAAACCAGATTGCCCCGTTCGCATTGAAGGGCGGCCGCGGGCGGTGGTATGAAAGCTTCCGTCTGGGATTGGATTTCAATGGTAACTATGCCCTGGCCAATGCATTGACGGCCATAGATACTTCTTACAGCAGTCTGGGTTTTGTTATCACCGATGCCAAAATTGATACAACCCGTCTCAATAAGACCAAAATCGTCCCTTTCAACCTCAGCAACCTGCCCGACATGCTTAAAGATGCGCAGTTTACAGGGCGGTACAGTCTTCCTATCTCTTTGCCCAACTTCAAGGTGCTGCGATTTGTGAATATCACGCCGAGTATGTCGCTGTCCGGTGAGGTGTTCACGAAACAATACCGGTACACCAAAACAGGCCGCGATTCGATCCGGGTCGATACGCTGAATAAGGTCGGGACCGAATATTCCTACAACTTTGGCGCGGGAATGAACACGCGTTTTTACGGGACTTTCTTTTTTGGCGGCAAGCGGCTGGAAGCCATCCGGCATACGGTAATACCTTCGGTATCATTCACTTATACGCCTGATTTTACCGGTGATGCATTCGGTTTTTACGAAAGGATACAGGTAGAAGACAGGAAGGGCAATGTGCGTGATCTTTCACTTTCCAAATTCCGCGGGGTAGGATCGGGCGTGGGTAACGGGCGGGCTTCGAGTGTCATTTCATTCAGTTTGAACAACTCTTTTGAAATGAAGCTTAAAAGCAAGAGTGATACGGCGGCCCAGCAGTTCGAAAAAGTCTCGCTGCTGGATAACCTGAGTTTGGGCGGAAGTTATAACCTGCTGGCCGACTCATTGAATTTGTCCAACATTACCATCAACGCCAATGCGCGGATCGGGCGAAATCTGAACCTGAACTTCAACATGAACCTGGACCCGTATGCTTACCAGGCCAATCCGAACATTATCGGGAATCAGATGGGCACGAAGATCAATAAGTATGCGATCACGCAGGGGCAGGGAATCGCCAATTTGCAAAGCCTGGGCTTTACATTAGGGACGAGCTTCTCGCCGAAAAGCAGCTCGTCGGGTAACAATCCCAACAACCCCAATAATCCGCAAACGACTAACCCGAACGACCCTGACGCGGTCGCCAAGCAGGAGGCGAAGGAGTTTATTGCCCAAAACCCGGAGTTGTACGTAGATTTCAATATACCCTGGAATATTTCCCTGAACTACAACTTCGGCCTCACGAAGCCGGGCCTGTCGAAAGCGACGATTATCCAGGCTATCCAGGCTACGGGCGACCTGAGTTTGTCCAAAAACCTGAAAGTAACCGTCAGCACCGGTTTCGACTTCGTCGCATTCCAGCCTACGATCACGCAGCTGGGTCTCACACGCGACCTGCATTGCTGGGATATGAGTTTCAACTGGACGCCGTTTGCGGGCAGCGCGGCCCGTGCGAGCAATTATAGCTTCACATTGAAAGTGAAGTCGGCGATCCTGCAAGACCTGAAAGTGAGCCGCCGCCGGTCATTCTACGACAGATCAGCCTATTAATCAAAGCATTTCTTCCAAAAACAAAAATGGCCGTCCCATTGGAACGGCCACTGCAAAGCTTGCGGATTATGCTTATTTGGACGATGGCTTGGCAGCTGCCTTTGGAACCACTTCTCCATTAAGATAGAGCGTAATTGAACCACCTTCGGTATTGCTGAAAACGGTTACAGGCTTGTTGAAAGGACCTGCCGCAGCTGCGTTGAAAGTAGCTTTTACCGAACCGGTTTTACCTGGAAGTACAGGTTCTTTCGACCATACGGGAGTAGTACATCCGCAGGAAACTGTTACGTTAGAAAGGATTACGGGATCGGAACCTGTGTTGGTGAATACAAATTCGTGTGTAACGGGAGTGCCTTGTGGCACCTTACCGAATTTGTGTGTTTCTTCTTTAAATTTCAGAACACCTTTCTGAGCAAAACTTACGGTGGTCAGCCCGAGGATTAAAACCAGCGCTGAAAAGAATACTTTCATAGTTGAACTATACTTTAAGTGGTGGAAAACTTACTGTTAAACAAGATTAACGCTTAAAAAGTTAAATATAATAATCATTAACCAATATTAACAATGCCCCAAAAGTAGGCCTACTGATGCTGGGGTTAGAATTTTCCTGCATAATTTTGGCTTGCATTCAAAAAAACGTAATTTAACTTACGGATTAAAACCCGTGATTTTTGCTTATGCTTCAAAATGATAGTTTGACCGGTTCCAGTGTATTGAGTAAGGAGGATATTATCGATGATTACCGCTTAGCATGCGAAAGTCGTCAGGTAAGTTTGCTGGGGAGGAAGGATACAATGGGCGGCCGTTCGAAATTCGGAATTTTTGGAGATGGTAAGGAAGTAGCACAGATTGCACTTTCCAAAGTTTTTCAACCGGGTGACTATCGCTCGGGGTATTATCGGGACCAGACCATCGAAGCGGCTGTCGGGAATCTTGCCTGGCAGCAATTTTTTGCCCAAATGTACGCACACGCCGACCTCGAACACGAACCGAACACGGGCGGGCGATCGATGAACGGCCACTTCTCTACACGCTGGATCGATGAGGATGGCGAGTGGCTCGATCAGACAAAATTGTACAATTCCGTTTGCGATATTTCTTCCACCGCGGGGCAGATCCCACGTGCGGTGGGTCTCGGATACGCTTCCAAATTGTTCCGCGAGAATCCTGATCTTCATGATATGAACACCTTCTCCCGCGGCGGGAACGAGGTGGTATTTACAACTATCGGTGATGCATCCACTTCCCAGGGCATGTTTTGGGAAGCCATGAATGCGGCGGGTGTTTTACAGATCCCGCTCATTGCCTCGGTGTGGGACGATGGATATGGAATTTCGGTTCCTATTGAATATCAGACTACTAAGGGTAGTATTTCCAAAGCGCTCGCCGGTTTGCAACGTAATGATGATGGCGACGGGATCGAGATCATGGCCGTCAATGGCTGGGACTATCCCGCATTGGTCGAAACTTATCAGAAGGCCTCCAAAATCAGCCGCGAACAACATGTGCCCGTACTGGTACATGTGACGGAACTTACCCAGCCGCAGGGACATTCGACTTCCGGCTCGCATGAACGTTACAAATCGAAACAGCGCTTGCAGTGGGAACGCGAGCACGACTGCAACGTGCGTTTCCGTGACTGGATTTTGAAGAACGGGTATGCTACCGACGAGGAACTGGAAGAAATTGAGCGCGAAGCGAAGGAAAAGGCCCTTAGCGAGCGAAATGCAGCATGGCAGGCTTACCGGAAGGAGCTGGATGCGGAATACTACGAAACCATTCAGCTATTGCAATCAGTAGCCGGCGCAAGTGCTTTTTCAACCGAGATAAACAATGCAATCCTCGAACTGCAAAAAACCTACCTGCCCGTTCGCAGGGACATGGTCGCGATTGTGCGTAAGGTTTTGAGGGTTATTGGAAGAGAAGAAAGTGCGGAGAAACGGGCTTTACAACTGTTTTTGGCGGATAACCTGACGGCAAACAGAGAACGTTTCAATACACATTTATATAGTGAAACACGTTACTCGCCGATGCTGGTAGAACCGGTAAGCCCCGTGTTTTCCGATAATAGCCCGACCGTCGACGGTCGCGAGGTGATACGCACCTATTTCGATGCGCTGTTTGAAAAAGACCCGCGCGTTGTAGCATTAGGCGAAGACATTGGTTTTATCGGCGATGTAAACCAGGGTTTTGCCGGCTTACAGGAGAAATACGGCGAAGTCCGGATAACCGACACCGGTATCCGCGAGGCGACGATCATTGGTCAGGGAATAGGAATGGCCATGCGCGGCTTACGACCTATTGTGGAGATTCAGTATTTCGACTACATCTATTATGCATTGGCGACGCTTACGGACGACCTGGCGTCGCTCCGGTACAGGACAGCCGGTGGCCAGCGCGCGCCGCTGATCATCCGTACGAGGGGACATCGCCTGGAAGGTATCTGGCATTCAGGCTCGCCGATGGGCACAATGCTCAGCAGCTTGCGTGGCCTGCATGTGATCGTCCCGCGGAATTTTACCCAGGCAGCGGGTTTTTACAACACATTAATGAAAGGCGACGACCCTGCATTGATCGTTGAACCGCTGAATTCGTACCGTCAGAAGGAAATTTTGCCTGATAATGTGGGTGAATATTGCATTCCGCTAGGCCAGCCTGAAATTTTAAGAGAAGGAAATGACCTCACTATTGTTACCTATGGCTCAATGTGTCGTATAGTAATGGAGGCCGCTTCTCAATTGCAGCATTCAGGCATTGAAGTTGAAGTTATCGACGTGCAGACTTTGCTGCCTTTCGATGTCGACAACAGGATAGTGGAGTCCATTAAAAAGACAAACCGGGTCATATTTGCAGACGAGGACCTACCCGGAAGCGCATCAGCTTTTATGATGCAGCAGGTTTTGGAAAAACAGCAGGCTTACCGCTGGCTCGACTCGGCGCCGGTAACCATTGCTGCGAAAGATCACCGCCCGCCTTATGGCTCGGATGGGGATTATTTCTCGAAACCGAATATGGACGACATTTTTGAAACTGTTTACAAAATCATGCGAGAAGCGGCCCCAGATAAATATCCGGAGCTGTTTAACGTATGATCTTATGTATCGTTCAAAAGGAAAAAGAATCTTAGACATTTTACTGGCGGCAATGGGGTTGATCACCTCGTTGCCGTTTTTTGTTGTGCTGCCGCCGCTATTGTGGGTGTATTTCAAGGGTAACCCGTTTTTCGTGCAATGCCGGCCGGGGCTGAATGCGAAACTTTTCAGTATCGTGAAATTCAGGACAATCCATGTTGATGGCCGGGATATAACATGGCTTGGGAAATTGCTTCGAAAATCATCAATCGACGAGTTGCCACAATTCTGGAACGTGCTGGCGGGTGATATGAGCATGGTGGGCCCGCGACCGTTACTGGCCGAGTACCTGCCGCTGTACAGTGCTGAACAGCTTCTGCGGCACACGGTGAAGCCCGGCTTAACTGGTTTGGCACAGATCAATGGCCGGAACAGACTGAATTGGGCCGAAAAATTTGAGTATGACCTGCATTATGTGCGTGACGTCAGTTTCATTCTTGATATGCGGATCATTCTGGCGACGGCGGCCAAGCTACTGCAGGCCCGTAAGAAGGACGGCTGTGGTGTGGAAACAATTCCATTTAAAGGAAACGGGGTATGCTGATCTACGGTGCAGGGGGCCATGCCAGGGTGGTGCTAAGCATCCTGGCGGCATCCGGAGGACAAATTGATGGAATATTTGACGATAACTGGAAGGCGGCCGTGCTGCCCGGTCATAAAATCCTCGGTCATTATGATGCGACGATTCTTCCGGCAGAAAGGCTCATTATTGCAATCGGGGATAACCAAGCCCGTGAGAGCGCGTCGACGAGGATATACCATTCATTAGGACAGGCCATTCACCCCACGGCTCTTGTCGATGATTCGGTGAAGAGCGGTTTGGGCATTGTAATTGTCCACAATGCAGTTGTACAAGCGGGTTGCTGCATTGGAAATCATGTAATCATCAACACTGCAGCAATCGTCGACCACGAATGCACTCTTGGAAATTTCGTTCACATAGGCCCAGGCGCGACGTTGTGCGGGGGCGTGCGCGTAGGCGAATGCGCGCTCGTGGGAGCGGGAAGCGTGGTATTGCCCAAGGTGAATATTGGTAAGAAATGTGTGATCGGCGCAGGCTCCGTAGTGATCCGCGACGTGCCTGATTATGCGAAGGTGGTGGGAAATCCTGCCAGAATTATTTATTAACACAAAACACACTATGAAGTACAAAATCTACCTGTCGCCCCCGCATATGAGCGGGCGTGAAATGAAATACATTCAGGAGGCTTTTGATAGCAACTGGATGGCCCCCGTCGGGCCGAATATTGATGCTTTTGAAGAGGAATTGTGCCAATACACGGGCAGTAAATATGCACTGGCGGTATCGTCGGGAACAGCGGCGCTGCACCTTGCATTGCTGGCATTGGACGCCGGGAAGGGCGATATTGTCCTTTGCCAGTCACTGACATTCATAGCCACTGCCAATCCGATCATGTACGCGGGTGCAACACCGGTCTTTATCGACAGCGAGCCGGTAACCTGGAATATGTGCCCTAATGCGTTGGAAGATGCGATAAGGCATTATTTGAAAAAAGGACAGAAGCCAAAGGCGGTGATCGTCGTGCATTTGTATGGAATGCCGGCTATGCTGGATGAGATTATGTATTTGTGTAAAAAGTATGATATCGCTTTGATTGAGGATGCTGCGGAGGCGCTGGGCTCGGAGTACAAAGGCCGGAAAGTCGGGACTTTCGGAGACATCGGCATTTTATCTTTTAATGGGAACAAAATCATTACCACATCCGGCGGTGGCGCCCTGCTTTCGGGTAATGAGAAATATACTGAGAGAGCACGGTTTTTAGCTACTCAGGCACGCGAGCCGGTATCTCATTACGAACACAATGAGGTGGGATATAATTATCGGATGAGTAATGTGTGCGCTGGAATTGGGAGAGGGCAGCTGGAGGTGATAAACGAAAGGGTAATGCAGCGGAGGGCTAATTTCCAATTTTATCACAATTCTTTAAATTCGATCCCAAGCATTATCTTCCAAGTTGGCAATACTGATGCAATTTCAAACCGTTGGCTGACGGCTCTAATGATCGATGATCTAAAAATAATACCCTCCAACATTCAGCATGCACTTGCCAGAGACGGTATCGAATCACGCCTCGTTTGGAAGCCCATGCATTGTCAGAAAGTATTTGAAACAGTACCAAGGTTTGGCGATAGGATTTCCGAGAAGTTCTTCGAGCGGGGGATCTGTCTGCCTTCGGGATCGGAGCTTCTTAAACCTGAGTTGGTCTGCATTGTGTCAAAAATAATTCCCCTGACGCAATAAAAGCTGCTCCTGCTAATCGGGGCAGCTTTTATTGCGTCAGGGGAAATCGTAATCTCCTCTACTGTCTGACGATCCGTGTTCCAGAGGTTTTCAAAGCTTCGCTGAACCTGTTGTCCAACGCCTTGGCATCAATATCGTAGCTCAGAATCTTTCCGCCGTCAGAAATCGTTCTAAGGACCGTACTAACGCCGCTTTCCATATAGCTACCGGTTATCGTTTCACCAGTATTTGGAGCAAGAGGTGGGCGCTCACGAACAAATGACCAAGCCAGCTCGAATCTTGAAGGAATTTCTTTGTCCTTAACAAAGAGCCCGTCAGAATAATAGAAAAGCTCGACTACTGCGGTATACCGGGCAAAATAGCCGCCAGGAGCTGGCGGTGGACAGATAGCACAGCCAGGGAGCGAATAGCCTCTAATTTCCAGGGTTGCGTCTAAATACCAATCCCAAAAGGCGTCACCACTAATGTCAGGACCTTGTTGAGTTTTTCTTTCAACCACGACGCTTTCGTCCGATGTCTTGGCATTCCGCTCCGTCGCGCCTACAACCTGGACTTCGCTCGCAATAATTCCACTTCTTTCATAATCGGCCTTAGTTTTGCTTTTAAGCAGAGACGATATCGAAGATTGTGAAACTCCGTCGATCTTTTTAATCTCGCTGTATGTAAACTGATAGGTACTTCCACCGATTATAACGAGGCCGTCTTTGTTTGTAATACGCGCGTAATTGGAGTTTACGCTGTTCAATTGGTAATAGCCTCCCTTCTCGTTTTTAATGAGCGAGCCGTCCGGGCGGAGGCTGTTTTCGGAAATAGTTTTCTTTCCAATTTCTTCCTGGTATTCGGTGTAGCGGGAGTAGAATTTATTTTCCTCACTCCATTCACCGTACTCTTTGCTGTTCAACTCTCCGACCTTCTCGGCCGTAGTAAGAAAAGCTTCCATGTCGTTAAACACGGCGATTCCGTCTTTAATTTCCATTCCGGAACCATTCTGGGCTTTGAAACCCGGGTCATCAACAGTCGTTTCGCACGAGAAAATGGCGAGGCATACAATGAATAATACAACCTTTTTCATAAAAAAAACGTTACGTTTGTTAACTATCGGTTACAAAAATAACGTTTTTCCCAGAAAGTCAAATTAAATCAATATGAATTTAGAATTAATTCTATTGAAGTA
>CBIHPQ010000145.1:0-14805 GCA_966211825.1 uncultured Dyadobacter sp.
GGCTTCCCGACAAAACTTTCAATTTTTCGGCTACATTCTGTCCGCTCACCGGGTAGTTGAAATGCAACCTCAGCCGGGCCTCTTGCCTGCCTGTTTCCTGCGATAATGTCCACCAGCTTTCCGTTTCCACCAGTTGAAGGTAGGGTGTGTGAAAGCCGACAGGCTCTTTGGAAATCTTGTATTTCTTATCCTTATCCGTCTTTTCCGTGATCAGGTCGGTGAGTTGCGCCTTGTAGGATGTAGCGGCTCCAAAGCCTGCAACAGGCGAGAAAACGAGCTCGTTCGGCGCAGTCCATTTGAATTTGCCCCGCACCGCCGGCTCGAACGTCACGTATTGCGTCGAATCCCAGTTGTTGAGCTCCGCATTCGAAACGAGGTCCTTATTGAAGGTAAATACCAGGTTTTGCGACTGGCCTACCTCTTCGGTAAAGTTCGTGCCGGCGATCCGGATTTCATTGAACGAAGAGCAGCTATTTAAAAACCAGGCAAAAAAGAGGAGGCAAAAAGAACTTAGGATGGCAGTCTTTTTCATAGGAAAGAAGATATAAAAACGGATGATTTTTTTGATCAAAAACCATCCGCCTAAATTAGACTATATAAGTTAATTCGCTTTAAATAACCTCTTTCAAATGATTCAACGGTGCCCTTGCGAGATTTAACGGCATCCGTTTCCTTAAAAGGCCTCCATTACTTCTTCAATGGGTTTTGCACCTTCAAAAAACGAAAGCAAACGCACGAGTATTCCTTCCACGACCGCATCCGGGCACGACGCTCCGCACGTGAGCATGATACGCACGGGGGCATGACCGGGAATGTAGTTTTCGGTTACCATTTCTTCTTTTTTGTGTAAGTCAAAATGCCTGATCAAATGCCGGTCAAGTATTTTGTTGACTGACTCTATAAAGTAGGTCGGAAACTTCTGTTCGCACAATTCTACTAAATGTGAGGTATTGGAGCTGTTATAACCTCCCGCCACAACCACCAGGTCCGCATCGTGCGTGAGCAATGCATAGGTGGCGTCCTGGTTGTCGTTCGTGGCGTAGCATAATGTATCACGGGTATTGGCAAAACGGTCTTCAACCTGCTCGGGACGCAGGCTGTAATGGCGGATCATTACATTTTTGAGGTAATCGGCAATCCCCTGCGTATCGGATGCCAGCATAGTGGTCTGGTTCACGACGCCGATGCGCTGCAAGTCCTTTTGCGGGTCAAAACCTTCGGAATACTGGTTTTTGAAATCATTAAAAAACTCCGTTGCTGGCCTGGTACCGGTCATATATTCCGCCAAAACCTGCGCCTGTTTCATGTTTTCAACCACCACCGTCGGCGCATTTTCCTTACTGTGGGAGAATGTGGCGCGGGTTTCTTCGTGGTTAGGCTTGCCATGTACGACGATCGTATAGTCCTTTTCGCCAATCTGCGCCGCACGGTTCCAGACTTTCTCTACAAACGGGCAAGTCGTATCGTACACATACGCATTCACGCCCAGTTCCGAGAGTTTCTGCTGGTTTTCAACGGTAGTACCAAATGCAGGGACAATCACAATGTCCTCGGTCGTAAGCTGCTCCCAGCCGATGAGCTGGTTGCCTTTGGTATCCATAATAAATTGCACGCCGCGTTCTACCAGATCGCGGTTCACGTCCGGATTATGGATCATTTCACTCAGAAGAAAGATCCGCTTGCCCGGATTTTCGGCGATGGCCTTGTAGGCGATATCAATCGCATTCTCTACCCCGTAACAGAACCCGAAATGCCGCGCAATGAGGAACTGAACCGGTCCGAAATCAAGCACAGTGGGTGAATAATCCCTTTTCAGCTTGTCGTTTTTACGACGGAACTCCTTGATCGGCGTGATAATGTGGCTCCGGTAAAAATCGGGGATATTGAAAGTTTTCATGTACTAAAATCGGTAGATTGCATCAGGCAGCACAAAGATAATCCCTGCCTTTTCTTAGAACAACACGGTATGTCCCTTTGTTCGGTATGCGGCATTTTGAAAAAATTTTTAAAACGAATGCAACATGCCGCAGAATCGCTTGTCTTTGATTCAGAACGTTCAAAAATATAAACCTTCTGCTTGAAAACACAAATTTACCCCGACCGGCACGTCGAACTGGTAGAGCGTTGTAAACTCGGAGAGCGCAAAGCGCAGTACGAGCTTTATAAACATTACTCGAAAGCCATGTTCAACATCTGCATGCGGATACTGAACCATCTGGGAGAGGCCGAGGACGCTTTGCAGGAGGCTTTCGTGGATGCGTTCACGAACCTGCACCAGTTCCGGCAGCAGTCGACATTCGGGGCGTGGTTGAAGCAAATCGTGGTCAACAAGGCGATCAACCACATGCGGAGCAGGAAGGTAAAATGGGTGGAAATCGACGAATTCCACGAGACATTGGAGCAGAGCGACCGGAATGAGGATTCTTTCGGACTGGATGAGAGCGACACGACGCTCGAAATAGAAAGGGTTCGTAATGCGGTACAGAAATTGCCGGATGGTTACCGGGTGGTAATAAGCCTGTATTTATTCGAAGGCTACGACCACGAAGAAATCGGCGAAGTGCTCGGGATCAGCGAAACGACCTCCCGGACGCAATATATGAGGGCGAAAAGAAAGTTGACCGAAATGCTGGTCAGATAAGCTGTTCAATAGTTGGAAATGATACTTACCTAAAACTCTTACGGATTTGAGACTATTATTTACACTTGACAAGTTAATTAATCTATGAAAAATTCTTCTGATAAAAAGGATCGATTGGAGCGGTTTGTGCGAGATAACAGGGATGGATTTGATACTTTCTTACCGCAGGATTCTTTGTGGAGCCAGATTGAGAGCCAGTTACATAACGAGATTCCGATAGTACCCGAGAAATCGAAAAAAAAAATCAGGCGACTGAATAACCCCTATTTCGACTGGCGCATTGCCGCAGGGGTGTTCCTGGCGCTCGGAATCGGATTTCTGGTTTACCTCAATAACGAATACGGCATTACCCGTGATCCGCGCGTGGCCCTGAAAGTACCCGCATATGCCCGCGAATTCAATCAATACAATGTTGCAATAGACCAAAAAAGGGAGGAGATCATCAAACTGGCCCGGAACAACCCGAAGCTGTACAAAGATTTCTCCGCTGATTTGGAAAGTCTGGAAGGGAGCTATAAAAACCTCCGTTCCAACTTATCGAACGCCCCTAACCAGGAAGCACTGCTGGAAGCAATGGTTCAGAACCTGCAATTACAGGTTGATCTGCTGAACCAACAACTGGAAATTTTGCAACGTATTAACAAAGTGAAAAATGATAACGATAAAGAAAGTAGCAACGCTCCTGTTATTTAGTGTAATCGCTACACTGCCGCAGGTGGCCAGCGCAGCCTTCAATCCCGACGAATCCGAACAAAACGGACTGGTGGAGAAACGAAGGAATATTGTAAAGGTGTTCGACGTCAAAAAGAGCGATGCGCTCGAAGTTGACAACCAGTTTGGTCTCGTGAAAGTAAACCTGTGGGCTAAGGAAGAGATCAAGATTGAAATTGTAGTGACCGCTAATGCGCCTTCCGATAACCGTGCCGCAGAATACCTCAGCGCCGTGAGTATCGATGAAAAACGGGCCAAAAACATCATCAGCCTCACCACGCGCATCGACCGGAGCCAGTTTGGCAGCAATGGCTGGAACAATCGCAAAGGCGATAAGAATTTCATCCAGATCGATTACACGATTTACATGCCTAAAGAAAATGCGCTTACGGTGCGCAACAAATTTGGCAACACCGATATTCCCTCTTTCTACGCACCGCTTACCGTCGATTCCAAACATGGTAATTTCATGGCAACTTTGCTCGAAAACCCTGATAATGTGATCGATGTACAGTTCGGAAGCGCCCGGATCGGGAAAATGGATGGCGGGAAGCTCGATTGCCAGTATTCCAATGTAAAGGTCGATCTGGCGAAAAAAGTACTGCTGAGCAACAAATTCGGCGAGCTTACAATCGGAGATGTGGTGAACCTCGATGCGGCCATCGATTATTCCGGGGCCAAAATCGGGACCATTCGCGGTACCGGCAAGATCAAACTCAATTATTCGGGCAATTTTAAAATCGACGAACTGACGCACTCAGCACAGAATGTGGATATTCAGGCATCGTACTCTTCGATCGTGTTGCCGGCGGATCCCAATCAATTCAATGTGAGCGTTACGTATGGGAAATTCAGTTATCCGGCCGAAAACGTCAATTTCTCGATGCAGCCCGACAAACAGGGCCGTCCCGACAAAATGAAGCATTACCAGGGCAAAATCGGTTCTGGCGGAGGAACCAAGATTACCATTACCTCGGTATTCGGCGATGTAAAACTGAAAGATTAATCCTCCCCTACTCTTCCAGCAGCACATTATACCTGAAATCCAGCGGATCGAAGGCATTGTACAGCTTCTGAATGAATTGAGGGTCGTTGATATAGAAGTTAAGGAGATTATCATACCGTTCCTGGGCGATTCCGTTCGGGAACAGTTTGTTTTTAAGGGTCAGCAATTGTTCTATCTCCGATTCATGATTGCGTTCCTCCGCACGGATAATGCGCTTTTCGAGGTGTTTCAATGAATTCAGAAGGCGCGTTTGCTCCGCTTTCACGGCTCCGTGCATGGTCTGGTCAACCTCGGTAGCTTTCGCGAGAATCTGGTCAAATACGGCATTGAATGCTTCTTTCTGATCAGTCAGATCGAGCTCGTGCTCGGTATTGCGTTCAATGAACGTCTTGCGCAATGCAATCTCGTCCAGAAACAGGTCTTTATAATCGATTTTTAGTTTCTGCGCCTTCTTATATTGATGACCGTTCATGTACAATGCAAAATTCCGGGGCATCAACATTGGGTAAGGCACTCCAAAGTGGTCGAATACCCCTTTCAGCTGCATCCAGTAAGGCACTTCTGACGGCCCACCTATATACGCAAGGTTGGGCAAAATCACTTCCTCATACAATGGCCGCAGGATCACATTCGGGCTGAAACGCTCCGGCTTGCTTTCCGCAAGCGCCAGCAGCTCTCCCTCGCTGAATTCTAATTCGGTATTCAGCACTTTGAACACGTCGCCCTCGCGCACAATGCGCTCGCGCAGGTTGTCGTCGAGGTAAAAGAAGTTGATCTCGCGCGCATGCAGGGGCGTGTGGTAACCCAGCGCATTCAACCGGGAAGTAGTTTCTGTGACAAGCTTTTCCGAAATGGAATCTTGGAGTTCTTCCCGGATAACGGGCAGAAAATGGCGTTTAAGGTCGGCATTGTCAGCATCGAGGGTAACTAGCCCGTAACGTCCGAATAATTCGTGCATATAACATCGCACGGCATCCGACAGTGTTTTGTTTTCCAGATATGCCTTTGCGAAAAGCAATGGCTGATCCGGCAATTGCTTCAAAATACCCGCCAGTTCTTTCGGGTTCAGCTTACCTACGGCGCCTTTGTGCTCACCGGTCCATTTATGGGTTTGCCCGAAAAGATGGAAAGATGCAATCTCCTCAAAATCATGATCTTCCGACGCCATCCAGTAAACAGGTACGAAATTGTAATCGGGATACCTGGCTTTTAAGGCTTCAGCCAGCTTGATGATCGTAATGATCTTATAAATAATGTACAACGGCCCGGTGAAAATGTTCAGCTGGTGGCCGGTTGTCACTGTGAATGTGTTTTCTTGTAATAAAACCGAAAAATCCGGCAGGTAAGGCAGGCCGTGATACTGCTTTGTCAGCACATCGACGAGCGTCTTGCGCTTTGCTGCATCGAATCCTTTTTTATCCAAAATAGCCTTTTCAGCATTCTCCAAGGTCGGAAAAACGCTGTAAAAAGATGCAAGCGATGGTTTCTGATCCAGGTAGTCAAGTAATAATGCAGGAAACTGGCCTGTGGTACGCAGATCCACGGAATGCAATGTCATGAAAGGTGGCTTTTCAGTAGCTAGTAGTGAATCCAACGTAATTATTTTTGCTATTTTGACTCAAAGGGAAATCTAATACCTAACGAGAAACGCGCCGATTTTGGTTTCCCAAATTTGCGCATTTTGGCTGATAATCGAAAACCTTTTACCAAGATACAAAAAAGCCGCATCTGAGTCAGATACGGCTTTCCACGTGTACATTTTGGTTTTCAGTTGTAGCAGGCTAATCACCTGAGATATCTAAAATTCTTAGAAGACGTAGTCATTTCTGGCTATCAGCTCGTCGGCAACCCGGCGGCGTGCGTCTTTTAGGTTCATCGGCTCGATCTTCGTAAATCTTTTGAGCCCCATTAGCATAACACGGAGCTCGTCGCTTTCTGCAAAGCTGGTAATAGCTGCACGACCGGCATTGCTTACTTTTTCGACGGCGCGGTTGAGGTAAATGAGCGCGATATCCTTTTGCAATGCATTCGCCTCGTCGCCCAACAGGCCTACCCGCTTCTCTACGCGCAATAACACCGATTCGGCCACATAAATTTCAATAACCATATCGGCCAGACTCATGATAATCTCCTGTTCCTCAGAAAGTTTCATCATAAATTTCTGTACTGCGGCACCGGCGATCATCAATGCAGCTTTTTTCAGGTTTTTAATCACCTTTTTCTCAGCGGCGAAAAGCGCCTCATCCTCATCCGAGCTGAAATCGGGGATCGACAAAATTTCCTTGCCTACCGCCATCGCCGGTCCCATCAAGTCGAGCTGGCCTTTCATGGCGCGTTTCAGCAGCATATCCACTACCAGCAGGCGGTTAATTTCGTTGGTACCTTCAAAAATCCGGTTGATCCGGCTATCGCGATAGGCGCGATCCATGGGTGCATCGGCTGAAAAACCCATCCCCCCATACACCTGCACACCTTCATCCACCACAAAATCCAGCACTTCCGAGCCGTGCACTTTCATGATCGCGCACTCAATCGCAAATTCTTCCAGAGCCTTCAACTTCGCTTCTGCATCGTTCATTCCCTTCTCCTTGAAGGCCTGGATGAGGTCATCTATATTTTGTCCCACACGGTAAGCCGCTGATTCGGTCGCAAACATGCCTACCGCCATTTCGGCGAGCTTGTGTTTGATAGCGCCGAAACTGGCAATCGCCGTGCCGAACTGCTTGCGTTCATTAGCATATTGTATCGCTTGAGAAGCCACACGTTTCGAGCCTCCCAGGGCAGCGGCCGAGAGCTTGATACGGCCGATATTGAGGATGTTAACCGCTATTTTAAAACCGTTACCTCTTTCTGAGAGCATATTTCCCACCGGCACCAGGCAATCGTTGAAGAACAGCTGGCGCGTATCCGACCCTTTGATGCCCATTTTGTGCTCGGGCTCGTTCATCGTAATGCCTCCGAACGATTTTTCGATGATAAATGCGGTCAGGTTTTTATCGGTCGCGCCGTTCTCTTCAATTTTGGCGAAAACAATGAACACATCTGCAAAACCGCCGTTGGTAATCCACATTTTCTGGCCGTTGACCACATAATGCTGTCCGTCGGCACTCAGTTTGGCTTTCGTTTTACCGGAATTAGCATCGGAACCTGAATCGGGTTCGGTAAGGCAATAGGCCGCTTTCCATTCTCCGGAAGCCAGTTTGGGCAGGTATTTGCTTTTCTGCTGCTCGTTGCCATAATATAGAATCGGTAACGTTCCGATCCCGGTATGCGCCGAAAGTGCTACCGAAAATGAATTACCTGCGCCTGTCGCTTCCGCTACGAGCATCGAAGTGTTGAAATTCATTCCAAAACCGCCGAACTCCTCCGGAACCGCTGTTCCAAGCAAGCCAAGTTCTCCTGCTTTGTCCATCAATCCCGAAATCAGCGCCGGGCTTTTGGCATTGTCAATTTCATCCAGGCGCGGCCACACTTCCTTGGAAAGGAAATCGCGGCACGTGTCAGCGATCATGCGCTGCTCTTCATTAAACTCTTCCGGGATAAAAATCTGGCTGGCCTGGGTTTCCTTGATCAGGAATTCACCTCCTTTGATGGACGTCTGATTTACTGCTGCAACGGACATATCTGAATGCGGGTTAGTCGGGAACGTGTTGGAGTATGCTTGCATACTATTACAGGTTAATGCAAATATAGGCGATCATAATTATTATGCAAGCATACTATTATTAAATTTAAATGAAAATGACCGCCATTTGCAGACGATCATCAACATTTGCGGCAGCCTGAGCTGACTATTTCTTAAAAATCTTGAATTGCCTCAAAAACTCACCATTGTTTTCAATCCTGATAAAATAAATACCGGAAGACAAACCGATAGCGTCCAGATCCAGGTTTGCCAGGGACTCCGAAACTTTCACCAGCGAACCGGCTATCGGCATTCTTTTGCCCGCCGCCGTCACGATTTCCCAGGTGAGGTTATCGCCCGGCTGGTATTCGGGGAGTTTAATATTGATGATGCTTTCCACCGGATTGGGATAAAATGCCCAATCCTCCATGTTCTTCGTAATGTCAGCCTTGTCTCCCGCGGAAATACCGAATTCGATGGAGTTCGTCACCACGGCGGAATCTTCCTTGAATGCTGTCACCGTTAAAGTGTACCTCCCTACATAAGGCGCGAAGCCGGAGGCGTCTTCATATAATGCATAAGGGAAAATGGCTGTGGTCGCTTTCCTGCGGTAAGGGCCATTCAGGTCGAAAGAAACTTTGTCATACTCGAAATTTCCGTAGGCATACATATTCAATTTCGAAGGCAGCGAGTCGTAAGGGATCACATCATCACCCGACAATTTCCGTATCACGCGCTGATCCACCTTGCTACCGCCCTGAACGAGTTCAAAACGGATTTCCGGAATTTGCACCATCAGCACCAGCGGGATTTCCACGTACGCACCCGCATTGTCGTAGGCGCGGATGATCAGCCGGTATTCGCCTTCCTCGGTGGGGGTTCCGGAAAATTCATTTAATGCAAAATTGAGCCAGGAAGGCCGGTTTTGAACGGTAATGGAAGAAATGTAGCCGTCCGGGTCACCGAAAATATTCGTCGGCAGAATGTAGTTGAACGGCATATTGATCTGCGCGTACTTCACAGGCAATCCGCTGGTCGCAAACGGCGGTGCATTCAGGAACTGCGGCTCCACGACTTTGATCGTGAAGTAAGTTTCCACAAATGCATTCAAATCGTCATAAGCTTTGAGGATAATGCGGTAGTCGCCCAGTTTGGTTGGTGTTCCGCTTAGTACGCCGTTTTTAAACGTAAGCCACGAGGGCAGTTCGCTGGCTTCTACTTTGGTGATGTCGCCGTCAGGATCAGTAAATGCGGTTTTTGGGATGGTAATGGTAAATGGCTTGTCCACCGCAACCATCTGGTTCGAGAAATTGCTGTCGACGGTCGGTGGTTTGTTGGCGTTTTCACGTGTGTCTACACGAATGGTAAAAAACGCTTCCGCCGAGCCTCCTTCATCATCGATGCCTTTCACCGATATGCGGTAATCGCCCAAGGTATTCGGCCTTCCCCGCAAAACACCATTTTCGTAGCGCAGCCACGCGGGCAATGTACCTACCTCCACGCGCACGACCGTGCCATCTACGTCCGAGAAAGTATCAATAGGAAGCCGGTATTCGAAGTCCTTGTTCACAGCGATAATCTGCATTGGAACAGGCCTGAACACATACGGCATATAATTCGAAGCATCTTCCCAATAGCTGGGAGACAAAATGTCCTCGATCAGGCGAATCCGGACGGGCCGTGGTTTTGCGGGATCAGCGTAGGCACGTTTGGCCCATTCATCGTAAATCACACCTTGCGCGCCCCCTTTTTCAGTCGCCGCCGACAAGCGGTAGGAAACCGAATCGGCATACACGATCGGGGTCATCGGTTTGTTCAGCCAGGTGGTAGATCCCTGCCTTAAAAAACCTTCCGCGCGCGCCATCTGATCTTTCTGTGAGATGACCACAGCTACCACATTGGCCCCGTGCTCGAAGTTCTCGTTGATTTGCTTCATGTGGGCATTATTATCGAGGTAGGAGCTCACAAAAAGCTCGTTAGCCGTAATAAAGCCCGCAGGCGCGTCGCTTTTCAAAATGTCCACCGACCACCGGTGATCATGCGTGGCCAGGTTGTCGTTTACCTTGATACCGTCTGTTTTCTGGTTCAGATCGCGAAAGCCGAGTGTGCCCCGCGATGCCGACTGCGAATCAAATACCGACCCGTAATCCGACACATATTTAATGGCCGGATCGACGCCTTTGACAGCGGTTACCATTTGCTCGGTAAACCTTTTGAGCATCATGTGGCGGTAGATGTACCAGTCCTTCCCGTAGCGTTGCCGGAAGGAAAGGTTAGGTTCCCAGGCCGTAGCCGGCGGATTTGCCTCGTCGAACGACTTGAAAGTCATCCCCCAGAGAAAATTGATCCGCTCGATCTTTTTGTATTTACTTTTAACAAAATCCTTAAAACCCTTCACCATCGAAGGCGAATAATCGTACACAGCCGTTTCCTCCTTCCCGTTCTCGATCAGGCCGCCCGGATATTCACCTTCCTGCGTACCCGTGTTGGTTACGGACACGTAAAGCAGCTTTTTGTCCGTTTGCAGATACTTATAGCGGGTCACCACTTCTTTTACGAAAGCAACCCCCTTGTCGAGAATGGTCTGATTATCAAAACCAAAGAAAGTATCCTGGTAACCACTAAGCAGCGGCTTGTTAGAATGGCTGAACTGGCTGTCGGAAACATCCCAGAAGCCCTTGATACGGGTACTGTGCCGGCCGAGGTGAACGCGCAAGGCGACTTTCATGCCGAGGTCCGTCGCAATTTTGATCTGCTGATCGTATTTCGCCCATTGCGGTGTTTCCGTAGGCGAGCTGAAATAAACCTTGTCCCAGGGAATGGTAATGTAAACCGCATTGAGCCCGAAGTCTTTCGCCGAGCGGATCAGGTCCGGTTCCGGGCCGATGTTGTCCGGGTCGGTGAGGTTCAGGAGCATGAGCGCCAGATAGCGCTGGTTGTCTATTTCGGTCGCTCTTTCCTGGCTTTGGCCCGACACGCGACCGGCCAGTGCCAGCACGCCCAGTAATAATGTAATACGGGTAAAAAACTTAAACGCGCACGTAGAATTGAGCATACTAACGGGTTTTGTCAATTAATTCGATCCACTCATTATATCCGTTTTCCACATTGAACCGGCTCGCTACTTCAATGCTCCGGGCACTATCGGTTTTCGTGTCGCCATTCATCACCGACCGCATGGCCGCAACCATTTGTCTGACGCTCAGATCGTCGGTTACGACACCCATTCCATCTTTGACAAACTCGGAAACGCCTCCGGAAGGGAATGCAACAATAGGCTTGCCCAACAACGCAGCTTCGATCATCACCAACGGAAACGGGTCCTGCCGGGAGGTAAGCAAAAAACCATTTCCCATATTAAGATAGGCATAATAATCTTCTTTCTGCTTGCCTACCAGGTGAATTTTGGTCGCCGACGTATTGTTCGCGCAGCGTTGCTCGGTGTAATACACTAATCCGTCGTCGATCGTTGCACCGACCCACACCAGGTGCACACGCGGATCATTCACTTCCGCAGCGATATCGGGCAGCAAATCAAATCCTTTCCGCTCGGAAGTCATACCGGATAATATCCAGACGATCGCGTCGGCCGGAATGCCAAGCTTTTGCCGCAGCGCAGCCGAGCGGTTATCGTCCTTTTTCACGAGTGATGGGTCAATGAAAGAGTATAGTAGCCCCACATTTCTCCCTCCTGCATCCTTCAATGCGTCACAGGTCGTTTGCGAGCAGCCGATCAGCAACTCCGAATAATCCACGATGCTTTTGAAGTCGGGTGCGCTCAGGTACGCGTATGTGAGCGGCATTTCGTGAAAGTGGGTAATTACTTTAATACCAAATTCTTTGGCTACTACGATGGTCTCGGGGATCATCGTAGTGTTCACATACCAGAAATCTGCCTGGAAACTCCTGGCCAGCTTCCTTAATGCACGAAGCGTGGGATTAATGCCCAGGTGAAAGGAAATTTTCTCAATGGTATTGAACTTGCGCGGGGCAATATGAACGGGAATATCGTCGGGAAACTCTGCCAGCAGCTCGCCATTGGCAAAACTGACGATACCGACGTCAAAACGGGAACGGTCTATTTTTTTCAGAATGTACAACAGCATCATCTCAGATCCTGTCCGTGTGGCATAGGGCGTAAAAAAGAGGATTCTTTTCTTGGATTGATTCATGCAGAGGCAGTTAATAGGTCGATGTTCTCCTGGGGCTTGATTTTGTAAAGCCCTTCTTTAAGGAACAGCGTTTTCCAGAAATACTTTAATAGAACGCGGGTCTTTCGAACATATATATGTTGAGTGCGAAGTTCCGAGAACGGATTTCCGCTTTTTCTCAGATTAAGAAGCATTTTCCATCCATAAACCACCGGCACCATGAAAATGTAATGCAGGATCAGCATGATGTATTGAAAAATGCCGTACTGTTTGCGCACCCACAAGAAATTGGAAACCTGCATTTGGGTACTGAACCGGTTGATCCACGAAATGTGCGTCCGCCGGAACGGGTTATTGTTTTCAAGGTGGATAAATGTGCAATCCTGAAAATAGCACAGCTTACCCAGCTTTCCCAACCTGCCCGACCATTCCACGTCTTCGCCATACATGAAAAATTCCTTGCTAAAACCGCCCGTTTTCTCAAAACCTTCCCTTCTCACGAACATAAATGCGCCTACGAGCCAATCGTGCTGGTCCGGGTCGGTGTAGGCCGGTTCAGGATAAAGTTTGCCGACGACCTTATCTACCAGACCGCTCGGGGGAAGGATAAAAAACGTCTTCCGGAATTCGTTGAAGCTCCGGTAGAAAGGCATCGGGGTGCCGTCGGGGTAATATTGCAATGCGCCGCAGGCTATGACATCGGTACGCCGGTTCATGCGTTCGAAACAACGGCCGATCACATTGTCGGTCAGCAGCGTGTCGGCATTCAGTAGCAACAGGTATTTCCCTTTCGCGATTTCCATGCCGCGGTTATTGGCAATTCCAAAGCCCGCATTGTATTCCATATCGATCCATCGCACTTCCGGATGGGCCTCCTTCACCAATGCTCCGCCGCCATTTTCCGGGTCATTGTCGACAACGATCACCTCGAACGTTACTCCCGACGTAAACCGATTGATAGAATTTAAGCAATTGATGATGAGTTGAGGTGTCCTGTAATTAATGATAATAATGGATACATCCATGAAAGCGGGCGTGCATGTTGAAGTGGCAAAAATAAAGAATCTCCCCGGAAGATGGGTAACACTTCCGGGGAGACCTTGAAAATCACGCTGAATGTTAGCTTACGGACTAATTAAGCCTTTCGTAAATGCCTGCAACGCCCTGGCCGCCGCCGACGCAGGCCGTAACCATACCATATTTCTGGTCGCGGCGCTTCATTTCATTGAAAAGCTGCACCGAAAGCCGGGCGCCTGTCGACCCTAATGCATGGCCCAGTGCGATCGCTCCGCCATTCGGGTTCACGATTTCAGGATCGATGCCAAGCTCCTGGATAACCGCCAGCGATTGCGCAGCAAATGCCTCATTCAATTCCACCTGCTGAATATCGCCGAGCTTCAAACCTGCCTGTTTCAAAGCAAGCGGCACCGCGGCCACCGGTCCTATGCCCATAATGCGCGGATCTACACCGGCGGTCGCGTACGACATCATGCGTGCAACCGGTTTCAGGCCCAGCTCGTTGACCAGTCTTTCGGACATGACGATCACAAATGCAGCGCCGTCCGAGGTTTGGGATGAATTACCGGCCGTTACCGATCCGCCCGCCGCAAAAACAGGTTTCAGCCTGTTCAATGCTTCTATGGTCGTATCCGCGCGCGGCCCTTCGTCCTGACTAATGACTGTCTCCTTCGTTTTCTTTTTGCCCGATGCCTGGTCGAAATAGGTCTCTTTTACAGTCACCGGCACAATGCCTTCCGCAAACCAACCCTCCTTCTGCGCACGCAGCGCCTTCTGGTGCGATTGGAGCGAAAATTCATCCTGCTTTTCGCGGCTGATATTAAAATCCTTTGCCACCTGTTCGGCCGTCAGGCCCATGCTCAGGTAATAGTCGGGGTTGGTATGGGCTATTTCGTAGTTCAATGCGGTTTTCCAGCCCATGGTAGGCACCAGCGACATGGATTCCGTGCCGCCAGCAATAATGCACTCGGCCATACCGGCATGGATTTTCGCGGACGCCATCGCAATCGCCTCCACGCCCGAGCCACAATAGCGGTTTATGGTAATGCCGGATACATTTTTGGGCAGGGATAGCAATGCGACGTAACGGCCCATTTGCATGCCCTGCTCCGCTTCCGGCACTGCATTACCTACAATCACGTCATCCACGCGGGCCGGGTCGAGTTGCGGGGTTCGTTCCAGCAGATGCCTGATCACCGTCGCACCGAGGTCGTCGGGACGTGTAAACCGGAATCCGCCTTTTGGCGCCTTGCCCACCGCGGTGCGATAGCCCGCAACAATGTATGCGTTCATATTGGATCTGTTTTTGGAATCAGTTTTAAGCAGGCGTTTGTGATAGTATGCCTGCATACCATTGGTAAAAATAGGTATTAATCCTAAAACAACAAACCGCCGGAGTTTGTTTTCCGGCGGTTTGCAACTACTGAGTCTTTGCTGATGGATATCTGATTTTTTAGGAAAGAATGCGTCCTTCTACCAGTAGTTAAGGTAGTTTTGAGCTATCCGGCATGACGAAAAAAACAATTATGGTTTGCATGCACCTGGTAATATCATTCACGAAGCCGGTACGGTGCGTATGGGTAACGATCCCAGAACATCGGTATTGAACAAATACAACCAGGCCCATGATTGTAAAAACCTGTTTTGTGTAGAT
>CBIHPQ010000146.1:0-14799 GCA_966211825.1 uncultured Dyadobacter sp.
TCAAACTCTCCATTGTAAATTTTGTTGCGATCTTGTCTTCGAAAAAACAGATCAAATGTTTCTAACGAACCTATCTTTTTGCTCTCTTCATCATGTCAAAGAACGTTGCTCAGCCGTTGCTGAACTGGTGGTCTCGATCTTTTTCGCTACCGTTGTTCCTGATTGGGGGTGCAAAAGTAGGAGACATGTTTTTAATATGCAAGCATTAGGCAAAAGTTTTTTTATTTTTTTTAATCATAGCCTCAAATCTTGCGCGCCAACCCTTCTGATTTCAGCGACAAAAGCGGCCTAAGACACATGAATACACGAAAAGCGCCTCTGCCGACTCCCTTGCTTCAAATTCTTTCCATAGTTCGAGAAATTCAGCACCCTGCGGTGTAGGCAGCAGTCCGAAAATCCGCTTGGCAGCCTGATCAGCAGCCTCATGATTAAAATTGATATTGCGCAGCAAAGTAAGCGGCAGCCAACGGAATTAACAATTCACTGTCCATTTCCAACAACCGGATAGCATTGCCGTGGCAGAACAAGGAAAACAAGTTATTCATTAATTGTACCGATGATTTTCATAGGCCAATAACATGTTGTACTTATAACCAACAATTTAGCCGCTATTAACCTGCATACAATGATTCCTTAAGTATTTTAAAGTAAAAAAAACAGAACCCTGTTTTATATTATATTGGTGCTGATAACTTGCTCAAAACGAAGTGGATATAAATCTAAACCCTGAAATACTATGACTAGATATTACCATGGGATCATTTACCTCTTTTTGATTGTTCTCGCGCATATCCCGGCGTCCGCAGAAAAGTATGTTAAAACAGTTGCGAGCGGTACCGGCGACGGCTCCTCATGGGCGAATGCTTCCGGCGATTTGCAGGCAATAATCAATGCCGCTGCAATTGGTGAAGCAATTTATGTTGCCAAAGGAAAATACAAACCTCAGGCATATCCTGCCGGATGCAATGTTTGCGCGACACCACGGGACTACACTTTTTCGATGCGTGACGTAAAATTATACGGCGGGTTTCCCGACACCGGTGAACCCACTTTCGCCGATCGCAATATCAGCCTGCATGAAACCATTTTGAGCGGGGATATGAATGATGATGACGTCGTACGGGGATCGGGCGATTTCGTGAACTTCGGCAACGTAAGCGATAACGCATACCACGTAATTTTGTCCATCAAAGAAACCGACGCGGTGATCGACGGTTTTACCATTGTCGGGGGAATGGCCGACCAGAGTACCTACCCGACCATTGAACAGGAATTTATCCTTCAATTTGACAGCGGAGGAGGTTTACTGGCATACAATACCAGAATTTCGGTAAGCAACTGCCAATTCATTCACAATGGCGCCAATTATGGTGGCGGAGTGGGCGCCAGGTATGCTACAACGGACATTTCCAATTCTGTATTCCGGCAGAATGTGGCTAAGGTCAGTGGAGGAGGCATTCTAGGCGACAATTCGGGAAATCTGAACCTGACGCTTTGTTTAATAACCCAGAACGTCGCGCAGTCCAACGCCGCATTTTATTCACACCAGGTCACATCCAACATCAGCAGATGTTCCATTACCAGGAACCGCGCTGCCTACTGGGGTATAGTAGCTTGCAGCCAGGGCCTGATCAACATTACCAACACTGCCATTTACAATAACATAACCAGCGCGAGCCGCATTCTGGCGTTCGTCGCGGTGGATCCCAAGATCGTCAACTGTACGATATTTGGGAACGAGCAGGTAGGAACGATGGACATCGCGTTAATTCATGGTTCGGGTTCCAATATCGAAGTGCGCAATACGATTATCAACGGGAATTCTGCGACCAATGTGCCCTATCACTCGCTCAGTCAACACGACGGGTCGTTTTCGATTTACAATTCTATTGTTGTAACGCCTTCCGACTATTAAACCGGCAGCGGAAATCTGGTCGCTGTCAACCCGGTTTTCGTGAATGCGGCTGACCCTGACGGGCCCGATGACACATCAGGGTCGGCCGACGACGGATTGCGGCTGCAAAAAACTTCCCCGGCTATCGATGCGGGCATCGCCATCAATGCGCCCACCGACGACATCCTCGGAAGCCCGGTGTACAACCTCACGCGCGACATGGGTGCCTACGAGAATTTGCAGGGAAGGGACATTTACAGCGGATCAGCTGCTTGTCAGACCATCACTGTGAGCAATGTCGCAGGAAATAAATGGTACTATTTCAGCCATTCCGGCGGACTCGTGGCGGCGATTAACCCCAATGGTATGAACCTGGGGACGATGACGCTCGATATCAGCGATGAACCCGGGGCCATTTCATATAACTCATCCACATTTCTGGGAAGGACTATGAATATCCGGAGCGGGCAGTATGGCACCGCGGTCCTGCCGGGATCGTACACCATCCGCTTCTATTATCCCGATGCGGAACTCTCGCAATACAATGCCACCACCACAGGCGGTTTTACGCCTGGGGATTTCATTCTGGCCTACATGGAAGGAGGCAACGGTTGTTCTCTCCATACTTACACAGCTACAAAAGCCGGAATGGTGCAAAAAGCGGAAATTACGGCGGGTGAATATGGGCAGGACAATTATGGCTTTTACCTGGAAACATCCTTGAATCATTTTACCATTTTCGCAGCTTCCACCGACGAGGATTACCCACTGCCCGTCGAGCTCGTTTCGTTTAAGGGTACGGCCATGGACACGCATAACCTGCTGGAATGGCAAACTGCCTCCGAAATCAGCAACGCATACTATGAAGTGCAGCGAAGCCCCGACGGTCGTTCATTTGCTGCCATCGGTGAGCACCTGACAGGGGCAGGCGATACCAAAAATTCACAGCATTACAGTTTCCGTGACAAGCTCCCGATCTCAGGTCTTAACTATTACCGGCTGAAACAAGTCGATTTCGACGGGCGTTTTACCTTTTCGCACATCATCGCGGTTCAAGGCAAAAAGCCCATCGTTACATTGTATCCCAATCCGGTCGCGAAAGACCTGTTTGTGAAAACCGAAGAAAAATTCCAATACCGGGTCGTGAATACTGCCGGACGCACTTGCATGCAAGGGACGGGAATGGCCGGCAAGCCTTTGTCGGTGGGACATCTTCCGCCGGGCACCTATATTCTCGTGCTCGACGAAGCGTCCCACCAGTTTGTAAAGGAGTGAAAGCGCATTAGCGACCCCCGCGGGTCGAATCTGCAACCAGTAGAGGATTCGACCCCTGCCTGTTTGGGTACTATCGCAACAGCCATCCCCTCCCGCCTCCCACCTACTTGAAGAATTCTAATGTAGAATTTGTTGTCGAAATTGTAGAATTTTTTCTATAATGCATGCGTTTCTGACAACCTCCACTATGATAGACCCCACGATGAATCGCAAATTCATCAGAAGGATTATCGTTATAACCGTGGCGTTGTTCGGATCACACCAACAGATTCAACGTTTATTTTTGCAGTACGGATGCGACTAGTTTACCTACCCCTTCCACTAGTATTTTCTTGTTTCTTCCTCCTCTTCAATTTTGCAGTTGGCCAACAAATACAGACCCAAGCGGATCTGGTACCCGGCTACGACGTTATGCACTTTACGGATGAAAACGGCTTGCCGCAAAACAGCGTCAGATCGATCGTGAATGACTCGCGCGGGAACATTTGGCTGGCTACTGAAAGGGGATTAGTCCGATTTGACGGAAACCGTTTTGTGAACTTCGACAACCTGGGGAATTCTTTTGCAGCCCGGAGCGTCTACGGTTTCAATCTGGATCCGCAAAGTCGTACGGGAGGTTTGCTGGCGATGACCAGCAACCAGTCCTGGATCCGGATGATTGATGGCAAAGCGAAGATCGACACTTCACTGAAAGGCTATCCCTTGTACAGATCGGCCAATGTTTCAAAAGCGCGCGACCTGCATTTGCTCGAAGCTCTGCCCGACCTCAACGAGGCCGCCCTAACGCACTATCTTCACGGTATTGCCTCGATATATCCGACACCGGCCGGTGGACATTTTGTGTATGACGAAGCAAACATCGGCTATTATTTCAATAACAAAATAAAAAAGCTGTTCCCATTCCCTGGCAGGAGTTTCTTTCGTTTTTTCCGCCTGGGCGAAAATCTTTACTACCTGGATGAGAAGCTTCAACTGATCCGTTTTCCGACAACCGGCCGCAATGACCGACCGGCACAATCCATGCTTGCCGGCCCCCTTGCAGCGGACGCAAACTTTAAGTCGACGGGGCAGCACCAGATTTTTTGGAACAACTGTTCCAATCAGGCCTTTGTGTCCACCGGCTCGCGCCTTTATGAACTGCGACCTTCCAGGGATGGCTCGTTGGTAAGCAACCTGATTATGGAAGGGTTCAATTTTGTGCATAAGGACATCAAAACCATCTTCCTGGACAACAACACGGGCAGGATATTTCTCGGAAGTCAGCTTCATGGGCTTTATGTCCTGTCCAAAAAGCAGTTTCGTACATTGGTCGATTCATCGGGCAATTCCGATAACGTATATTATGGTCAGGCATTGATCGATGGCAAGAGGATCGCTACCCTTCCCGGGACGACTTTCTCCGCAGATAGCAAAAATCCCTGGGCTATTACACCACTGAATTTAATTAAAAAGCACATCGACTGGGACAAATACAGCATCATCGTAGACCGCGCGGGCACTATATGGAGTAAACGGAGGGAAACTTTATTCA
This sequence comes from uncultured Dyadobacter sp., assembly GCA_966211825.1. GTDB lineage: Bacteria > Bacteroidota > Bacteroidia > Cytophagales > Spirosomataceae > Dyadobacter. The sequence goes on from CBIHPQ010000146.1 coordinate 4,701, forward strand.
GGTTCGACGGCAGCGGTAATCGCATTTTGTCCAGCTGGACGATTCCTGATGAAATAAAGCAGCTTTATCAGGGCCTGAGCGGCAGGATCTGGATCGGCACCAACTCGCTCGGCCTGTTTTACATTGACCCCGACAAACCTGACGCACGACCGCGTTTCTTTGCGGGCCGGCATTTGTCCAACATCTCCTGGATTCAGCAACAGGGAAACGATATGCTATGGATCGGGACTGGAAAAGGACTGTACAAAATCCATTTACCATCCGGGAAATTGTTCCAGATAACGGGACTTGCCGATATTTACATACGGAGCCTTTATATTCCTGACGGGCGTGACGAAATATGGATTTCCACCTATACCAACGGCCTGTTTCTTTTAAAAGATGAAAAACTAACGCAGTTCCCTCCGGATAAGAGACAGTACCTTTCCAGCGCCCATTGCATTGTGGAAGACTCCAACGGTTACTTTTGGATAACGACCAATAAGGGGCTGTTTCAAATCAAGAGAGCCGATTTGTTGTCCTATGCAAAGAAGCCTTTCGAACTGTATTACCACTATTATTCCAAAACCGCGGGTTTTAATACCAATGAATTCAACGGCGGCTGTCAGCCCTGTGCATTGAGATTACCGGGAGGGTTGATGTCGCTTCCATCGATCAATGGCCTGGTCTGGTTTGTCCCGGAGCGAGTACGACCGGAGCTCCCTGACGGGCACATTTTTATCGATAACCCTGAAAGCGATGATAGCACATTCGTTATTGACGGGGGCAAGGCCCGGGTCAAGGCCGGGGTACCGCAAATTCTGCTTCGAGTAACCACACCTTACTTTGGCGAGCCGTATAATCTGAGGATGTCGTACCGGATCTTCCGTGGCGACGAGCCTTTAACCGATTGGAAACCGTTAGAGGAAAGCAGGAATATAGCCGTGCCCTTTAGCGGCGGGGGAAATTACAAACTCGTTGTTCGCAAGCTTCGTGGTTTTGGCGTGAACAATTACGCCGACGTGCAACTGGATATTTCTGTTGAAAGGCAATGGTATGAAACGTGGTGGTTCAGAGGAATTCTTGCAGCAATCGTCCTGCTATTGTTCTATGCCATATTGACACCGCGCGTCAAGGCCATCAAAAGGCAGAACATGGCCCTGGAAGTGAAAGTCAGGGAGCGGACGGAGCATTTGGAAAAAACCCTGAGCGTCCTGAGTGACTCGGAAAAACAGCTTGAAAAACAGGTAAGGCTTCAAATCCATATGATTGCCTCGATCTCGCATGATATACGCACACCCGTAAAGCATATGTCTTATGCGCTGGAATACAGCCAGGCGCTCATTGAACAAAACAAGCTTGACCATGCGGTAACTTTCATCAAACAGTTGAAGCTCGCGGTTGAAAGTATGTATAATATGGTCGACAATCTGGTGAATTTCATAAAACCGGATGTACGCGGGGCGGGCAACGCCGTAATGCATGTACAACTGCATGAGCTGATCGCCGAAAAGCTCTCGCTGTTCAAGCAAATCATCGCAGCCAGTAATGCGGAAATCAAGGTGGCCGTAAATCCGGAGCAGATGGTCGTTACCGATCCTAAACTCCTGGGCATTATTATTCATAACCTGATCGATAACGCCATCAAGATCCATAATGGAAACACGCTGAAAATTTACGTCACGCACGCGGGTGCCGACTTGCACCTTATTTTCGAAGACAACGGCCCGGGCATGCCTCCGGAACTGATCAGGTGGCTCAATGAGACTGACGCAGATGTCAGTCTGCCGGTCGGGTATGAAGGGCTCGGTTTGCTGCTACTCAAACAGATCTCCAAACTTTTACGTCTGGAAATATACGTTACCAATAATCCGGGCGCATCCGTCCACCTGATTTTCAAGAAAAGCAATCCTGCCAAATGAGCTTTACAGGTGGTCGGCACTGTTTTCTTCGAGGTACCAGAACTTCCTGGCAAGATCTACAATGTTATCTACATGTAATTTTTTAAAGATCCGGTTCTTTTGTGTTCCGACGGTAGAAATCTTCACGTTCAATTCATCGGCAATGGATTTAAGCCATTTACCGGTGAGCAGCAAACTAAGCACCTCTCGTTCCCGCGGGGTAAGCGAAGCAACCGGGTCGGATTGCATCGGTTTGCCTTCCATCAGATTGGCCAGCATTGCCTCCTTTAATCTGGGGCTTACGTATTTTTTGTTCTCCATTACGGTCCGGATCGCTTTTGCAGCCTCAGTATCGAAGCTGTTTTTATGCAAAAACCCGTTTGCGCCCCGATGCAGGTAGATGGGCGCATTTGCCAGCTCGTCCCTGCCTGAAAACACCAGTATCCTCACATCCGGCTGCACATTCCGGTACGCGCTGATCATCTCCGGCCCGCGGCTTCCGGGAATGGCAAGGTCCAGAATGATCAGGTCAACTTGCTTTTCAGCCAGCACATCCAGCCCATCTTCAAAGGAATATGCAAATGCAATGGCGGCGTTCTCGATTACTGTCTTGACAATCGCCTGCACCCCTATGGAAACCATAGGATGATCGTCGATGATAAGTATTTGGTACATAGTGGGGGGATCTATAACGATTTTCGTTCAAGGTAAACGTCCCAGCGCGAAATTACAAACTGAACTATTCCTAACGATTAGTAGAAATATTTCGATTTGCCTTCCTGCCTGGCCTCCCTAAGTTTACATCGTGCATTTGTCGACGCCGAGATCTCGCCCGGCAGTGCTGCACGGATCTGTATTCTCAATGATTGTCTAACTAAAACGTAAAAGTCTTATGAAAACAAGACGACTATTAGCCGTAGTCCTTCTTTCGGCTGCGGTGGCAAATGCCTCTGTGGCACAAGTGAAAATCGGGTCCAATCCCACGACGATTACCCCGGGGGCCAACCTGGATGTGGAGGCCGGCAACAACACGCATACGGTAGTAATGCAATCCGGCGCGGTTGGCATTAACACCACAGCACCGCAAGCCTGGCTGGATGTTCGCGGAACGACCAAGATACTTTCAGAAACCGGCACACAAACGGGTACGATCTGGACCGGAACTTCCAATATGGACGGGATGGAGATCAGTGCCGGTGGCGGGGATTTGTGGGTCGGCATCCAGCGGAGAGGCGGTGCCCCGCTTCATCTTTCCAAGCCCACGGGCACCATTGAAGAGTCCTTCATCATTTTTAGTGTCAGTGGCGTTCCGGGTGGTGTTGGCGCAATCACATACAATGGCGCGGGTGGGGTGATTTACGGTACTACTTCGGACAAGCGTCTGAAGGAAAACATCCACGCTACGAAATTCGGGCTGGAAGCGCTGAAAGCAGTTAAAGTATACGATTACAACTACAAGGCGGATTCCCAAAAAACGCTGGCCACAGGGGTACTAGCCCAGGAACTGCATCAAATATATCCCCAGGCCGTCAGGGTCGGTGGCGATGATGAAAAGATCAAGCCCTGGCAGGTTGATTACAGCAAGCTCGTTCCTATGCTTGTCAAATCTGTACAGGAACTGAATGAGAAAGTAGAATCGCTGGAAAGCGAAAAATCCCAACTAAGCGCGGAGTTGAAACGTAAAGAATCCTCTTACACCGATCTCAATAACCGCGTATCACAGCTGGAAAGGCTGCTTAGTGGCGCGGATAATACAAAATCCGTGAGCCGATAAATGCTAACACTTTAAAACTTATCGATATGAAAACACAAATTCTATTATCCAAAATTTCAAGGACAAAGCTAACCTCGGCGTTATTTGCCGCTGCAATGCTTGTAGGCTCTTCCACTGCTTTCGCACAGGTAAAAATTGGAACGAACCCGACGACTATCGAGCCCACCTCCAATCTGGAAGTGGAGGCCTCTACGCCCGGACGCAAGACAAAAATAGACAAGACAACAGGCCAGGTGACCATTTCCGATGGTACTGAGGGCGCTGGAAAAGTATTGACTTCGGATGCAGCGGGCGGTGCCAGTTGGCAGAATCCACTTGCCGGCGCGATGGTCAACGGAACTACTGGCAATAACGTTAACATAACAAATTCCGCCGCCAACCAGTACTATTCAGGTGGAAGCATCACCTTTCCCAAAGCAGGTACTTATATGGTTACTGCCAGGTGGATGATGCCCAACGCTGCCACAACCTATCCAGCCGGGTATATGGCTTTTATTAACACTGCTTTATCATCAAGTCCCTCAACCTACATTGAAAGAGGTATTGCTACGGAGTGGGTAGTTATAGCCGCTAGCGCTCACCATACAACGCCGTCCTTTAGAGTTACCGTTGCGGGTCCTGAGACACTCTACTTTTGGTTTTACACTGGCTTTTTTCTTGGCGATCTCCAATTTCTTGAAACCTACGCTATCGGACCATTCTAATGTGCCCCGGATTAGCCGGCTGAAAGCAAGCGCTTTCAGGCAGAAATACCAACTCGAAGCATTAAAAAGACTTTGAAATGAAACAACAATATACCACCCCATCCGGAAAAGGATGGATCAGCATGGCTGTCTCGGCGGGCCTGCTTTTGCTGGGGCACCTGGCCCTTGCGCAGGAGGGCTCCCAGGGGAATACCACCATTTTCGGCGGTGCCCAGATGACCTTCTTCAGTAACCACAATTTCGTTACCGGAGGCGGCGGTGCCCAGCCCGGTGTGATCCTCACCGAACGTGCCACGGGCAATTTTGGCGTACTCAATTTCGCTGGTGACAACCTTACCTCCACCGGCGCCTCGGATGCGGGCTACGTGGATGGGTACGTACGCAAGTACGGAGCGGGGGCATTCGTTTTTCCCGTTGGCGACAATGGGAATATAGGCCAGTTTGCCGCTTCGGCCGACGGCACAATGGGCGCTTACTTTCACGCGGATGCTAACACGGCAACTACGAGCAACCTTTTCACCGGATCGGACTACGCTGCGCTGCCTAACGGCGGGCCTTTCGCGACGGCCAATGTGGGCCTGAATGTAGATGTGGTCAGTACTGTCGAATACTGGGACATCGACGGTGCGAATGCGACGCCACTGACGCTCACCTGGGACGCGGGAAGCGCGATCGCGCCGCTGACAGGCAGCGACCTTGCCAAACTCACCATTGTCGGGTGGAACGGAACCGAATGGGTGGCCATTCCTTCAAAAGTAGATGTAGCATCCGTTCTGGGCGGCAGCAGCAGCCTGACCGACGGCTCCATCACGACTCTTTCGCCCCTTGCACCAGATACTTACACGGCCTACACATTTGCATCGCTCATACTGCCGCTACCGGTAACGCTGACCCGCTTTACGGCCTCCGCCGAAGGGAAAACGGCATTCCTCAGCTGGGCCACCACCGAGGAAACCAACAGCGACCGTTTCGAAATAGAACGCAGCGCCGACGGTAAGAAATGGGGCCACATCGGCACAGTTGCTTCTTCGGGCGAAAGCAAAGTCCTCGTCGATTATTCCTATACGGACAACGCGCCGCTTGCGGGAGAGAACCTGTACCGCTTGAAAATGGTGGACAAGGACAATACCTATGCGTATAGCACTATCCGTACTGTGAAATTCAAAGGCGAGACCGGCGTTAAAACCTATCCCAATCCGGTGTCGGACAAGCTCCTGATCGACAGCAATGCGAAAGTGCGGGAGGTTTCGGTGAAAAACACCGCCGGGCTTAATATACTGCAAAAACAAATGGTGTCCCATGAGGGAATCGATGTGAGCAAGCTCACGCCCGGCATCTATATCGTAACCGTGACCCTGTTTGACGGCACTATCAGCACACACAAAGTAGCCGTTTCGAGGTAATAACGGATCATGCAATCCGGGCGGCGGTCTGCTGCCCGGATTTGTCGGATTTCCACGGCTAAGACCAGGCACCATCTTACATGAATAACCCTACCCAATCATGACGATATTAATCGTTACCGATAATCAACTGTTTTCCATAGCTATACGCACAGTCGTTCAAAGTCAATATCCTAACAGTGCCATATATCAAACGAATACCGTTCGAAATGCAATTGAGTTATCGCAGGAACCAAAATGTGGGATAATGATTTTGGACATTGGAGTGGCCGACGCTACAAATACGGCTCTCCTGGAAGATTTTAGGAAAGTAAACCCCCAGGCAGCCATCCTGGTCAACCTGGGCGACCAAACCCAATTCATGTACAAATTCATCCGGGCCGGTGTGACAGCACTGTTCTCGAACAAGTCCGCGCCCGAAGAAATTCACGAGGGTCTCCGGCATGCTGAAAACAAGATCAGGTACATCAGTTCTGACATCCAGCAACAACTTTTATCACACATTATAGAGAAGCCTATTAACCGCACCTTGACCAAACGGGAGGAATTGGTTGCCGATCTGTTGGTGGAAAACAGATCGCACCGGGAAGTCGCCCTGATCACGGGCACCACCTCAAAGAGTGTGGGATACTACAAGCGTCGAATTTTCGAAAAGTTGGAGGTTGGGAATTTGGTTGACCTTGCAATCAAGCTTAATAAGGTTTTTGTGAACAAGGGAAGCAATCGTTGACCGCTGCAGAAACCGGAATACCATCTGACAAAACCTGGAAAAATCCCCCTTGGGCTTGCTAAGCACGAGCGGGAAGTGATGCATTGATACAAAAATCGTTCAACCTAACCCACTGGCTGCCTATGACAAGATGAAAATGCAATTACCCCAGGCTCAATTCACGAACCAAACTCTACATTAAATGAAGAAACAATTATTTACTAAGTTGGTATTGACCATCAGGCGATTCGGAAATACAATGCGAATCGCCGGCCATGCCGGGCCGGCTACGTTATGCGGTCTTTTAATGCTCTGGCTGCAATCCGGCTACATCCATGCCCAATCCACGCAGGACGTAGGTAATGTGTGGGTAGCAGAACCCGGCCTGGTTACAGCAGGGTCGGTAGCTACCCCGCGGGGAGGCGCTACCGACCCGGCAGGAAACACCTATATGGTCGGGAATAACTTCGAAACGGTCGATTTCGACCCGGGTCCGGGCGTAACCGCTTTGACCGCAGGAGCTACCGGCGCGCATGCCTACATCCAGAAACTGGATAAAAACAAAAATCTGGTATGGGTCAAGCAGATCACCGCTACTGTTCAGCTCACCACTAATTCAATCGTGGTCGATGCGGCAGGAAACCTGCTTATCACCGGGGCGTTCAGGGGAACCGCCGACTTCAACCCGGGTAGTGGCGTTGCAGAACTTTCGACCAGAGCGTCAAATGGCACGGAAACGTTTATACTTAAGCTCGACAGCAACGGGAATCATTTATGGGCTGTTCGATTGGGGGACACCTCTGCTGTCGCTGGAAGCAACGGCGGAGGTAATCAGATCAAAATCGATGGTTCCGGCAATATTTATGTTGCCGGTCTCTTCGCCAATACAGTCGACTTCAACCCGGGCGCTGGTGTGTCCGAGTTGACATCCCTGGGTGGTGCGTCAGCAACTGACGCATATGTTTTAAAACTGGCTCCCGACGGCTCATTCCTATGGGCCAGGCGGATGGGAGGAACATTCGGCGACAATGGTACCTCACTGGCTGTTGATGGAAATGGCAATGTAGTTGTCGGAGGTACGATCAATACAAATAGTGTTTCTGACTTTGGCCCCTTCACTGTTCCTGCGGTGACCACCCAAACGGGGTTTGTCACAAAGTTGAACAACGCCGGAACATTTCAGTGGGTCAAGACAATTGCAAATACCGCCTCTAGCAGCGTGTCCGATATCGAAGTGGACGGCGCCGGAAATATCTATATGGGAGGACTTGTGTCAGGAACTGCGGACCTGGATCCGGGTCCGGGCACTGCCGACTTCCCCGGAGGCGGTTTTCTCGCCAAATGGGATGGGAACGGGAATTACGCCTGGGGAATATTCCAGGGTAATGCTGTTGGCGACATTACGCTCGACAATGCCGGAAACCTGCTGGCCACCGGCCGCTATACCAATGCGCCCGCACTCCTGGATCGCGACTGGGACCCGGGACCGGGAGTTGTCAAAGTAACCAACCGGGGTACTCACCTTGCCAGCACAGATATTTTTGTAAGCAAGTACACCACCGACGCGGGTTTCGTATGGATCAAAACTGCGGGAGGGGCAAGTGCTAGCTTTTCCCTTGAGGACGGAGTATCCGTGGGTGTAGACGCGGCTGGCGACATTTATGCGGGTGGGGTTTACACGACTGACGCCCAGTTCGGCCCTTGCAAGTATGCCATTACCCCGACGGCGAATGGAAATGTCCGTTCCCAGTATGTATGGAAGCTATCAGCCCAGCCCATTCCCGATAATCTTCAATTCGCTGCGACTACGCTTTCACCAGCCAGCCAACAAGCCTGTATCCTGGGAATTCCGCAGGTGATCAATGCGAGCCCTGCTGCTATTACTTCGCCGTCCGGTTATAGCACGACTATGCTTTACCAATGGCAAATTGCGGAAAGTGCGACGGGTCCGTGGACCGACATGCCCGGCGAGGTATTCAAGGATTTGCAGCCGCTGGCCAGGAACACTTCGGCTTACTACCGTCGGATCGTAAAGATCAACGACGGTTTTTGCGGTTTCAAAGCCGTTGACAGCTCTCAGGTAGCATCGGTGATCATCGGTACCGATATATCGCCGATCGCCAATGCCGACGGACCACAATGGTATGTCTGCGGGCCTGGTTCAAATACGGTACAGCTCGCAGGAACTGCCTCCGGCGGAACGTCTGCTTATACTTACCTCTGGTATGAAGGCAGCACCAGCAATGGCACACCGCTCGCTTCCACCGGCACCTGGACTAGCCCGGCTATTACCGCTACGACCACCTATACATTACAGGTTACCGATGCGGCAGGCTGCGTGGATATCGACCAGGTTACAATTGTTCCGGCTATCGCCAATGCAGGCACCGACAAATCAATCTGCCAGGGTGCCGGTGGCGTTCAGATCGGGGCACCGCCAGTTTCCAGCCCTTCGGTTTCCTATGTGTGGACAAGCATTTCCGGTAATCCGGTTTCGTCACTAAGCTGTACAACCTGCGCGCAACCTATTGCCAACCCGACTGCTACAACCGTGTATCGTTTGACAGTGACCGTTCAGCAAAAAGGGGGCAGCACTTGTGTAACGACCGACGACGTGACCGTAACCCCGGTGACTGCGCCCAATAACACATTGGCCTTCGCCGGAACGGACAAGACGATTTGTAAAAATACATCGGTCGCCCTGGGCGGTACAGCAGATGCCACATTTGCCTATACCTGGACATCCGGCCAGTACCTTTCCGCTTCGCAGGTGGCCAATCCCGTGTTCAATGCGGGTACAGCGGCAGTGACCGGCGGATCGATCAACTACACCGTTACGGCCATTAAAAATGGCTGCGCATTCACCGACGAGGTAAAAGTTTCGGTACTCAACTCGCGTATCAGCGATCAGGATGAGACCGTCTGCGGACCGGTATGGAGCAGCCATATGGATGAAGACAATGCGCCAGGCACAATCTACACATGGAGCGTAGTCTCCGGAGACGGGGTTGTTTTGCAGACTTCCGGCAATGGCAAGAATGCTTATCTGAAAAGTAACAGCGGTGTGACCCGTTTCAGACGGACCGTTACGCTGAATGGTGTTTCGTGTACCGCCGATGTGCTGGTACAACCTTGCACAGGTACTGGTGGGTGTGATTTTGAAATTGTGACCCTTTCAGACCAGGCTTGCCCGAAAGTATTCGGATCGGTGGCCTTGAAATTGGGAACTACCCTCCCCGCTTCGGATTACAACTTCTCGTGGAGCCCTGCCAACCTGGTGGACAATGCCAGTGCAGCGACGGTAAATATCACTTCGACTGCGCAGGCTACCATTACCGTGACGGTGACCAACAAATATGATGGTTCAATCACTTGCCAGAAATCAATTGTGATTAACCCTCCGGGATGGTCATTGCCTGCTTTTACGGCAGAAGACAAATATACTTGTCCGGGCACCACCATTCAGATCGGCAGCACCCCGATTTCCGGCTTTACCTATGCGTGGACACCTGCGGCGGGATTAAGCAGCAGCACGGTTGCCAACCCTACCGCCACCGTTACCGGTACTACGCCGTTCGAGGTTGTCATCACTGAAACTGCATCTGGCTGTAAGAACCGTGAAACCGTTG
>CBIHPQ010000147.1:0-14705 GCA_966211825.1 uncultured Dyadobacter sp.
ACCCTTCTTGCTTCCGTCCAGTTCCGTTTGAACTGGCTGTCGAGATGCGTCGCGCCTTCGGTGGCTTTAATGTAGACAAAATCGATGCTGACATTTTCGGAGCGGGCGCTTTTGAGCTTGTCCCAATTAATTTTCGCATTGTGGTGCGAAACATCGATCCCATGGACCGCATACCGCAGCGGCAGCTTGATACCGAATTTACTGATGAACTCCCACTGGTTCTCATCCGTCCGGTCCGACCACCAGATCAGCCCTCCTATTACGGCGACGATCGCGCCGATAATCACCCAACCCTTCGCAGGCAGCGGTTTCAAGTATAGTATTTTGCTTCCTGAGGAGCGGGTTTTCTTTTTTGCCATCGCTGCAAAATTAAGAAAGATCACTATTCCCGGCATACTGCCATTCATTTTCCCTGATTACCATTCATGTACTTTGTATTACATAGTACCTAGCATTGCCCATATATTTGAATCAACAAAACGGAATTATTAGCCATCTTTTAAATGAACATAGCCATGAAACCTTCAATTAAAACAATCGCAATGACAATGGTAATCGCTGCTACCTTCGCTTTCAACACATTCGCAGAGGATAAAGAAAGCAAAAAAGCAACGGCATTTGGAACCGGGATTTTCGCTTCTAACAGTGGCAAGATCCACGTTAACGTCGACAAATACACCAGCGATAAGGCTGTGGTACTGATCACTAACCATAGTGGCGCCACATTTTACCGCGAGGTAATCGACCGCAACACCGACAAGTTCAGAAAGGCTTTCAATGTAAATGAATTGCCTGCCGGAACTTACACGATCGAAGTTTCTGCCAACGGCCAAAAAACCGAAAAGAACTTCGAAGTATCCGAAAGCCGCACCGAACGCCAGATTTCTGTCAAGTAACCTGCCCTATCCTGTAAGCAACATGGCCAGCCTGGTTTCCCGGGCTGGCCATGTTGCTTTGTATATCAATTGCGCGATCAGATCACTACGTTGACGATCCGCTTCGGCACTACGATCACTTTCTTGGCCGGCTTGCCTTCCATCCATTTCTGAACGGCGGCATCCGCCAACACTTCTTTTTCGATATCGGCAGCAGGCGTATCCAGCGGGAATGTCAGCGAAGCGCGAACCTTTCCATTGATCTGCACGGGATATTCAAATACCGAATCGACCACATATTGCGGATCAAAAACCGGGTATGCAGCTTTGGAAACCATTCCGGCCTCATTACCCAGTGCAGCCCACAATTCTTCCGAGATATGCGGCGCGTAAGGCGAAAGCAGGATTACGAGTTGCTGTAACACCTCTCTGCTCTGGCACTTTTGACCACCCAACTCATTGACGCACACCATAAATGCACTTACAGCGGTATTGAATGAGAAGCTTTCAATGTCCTCCCCGATCTTTTTGATCGTTTTGTGCAGGATTTTCAGTTCTTCCGGTTTCGCAGGAACATCTTTTACCTGCCACTGGCCGGTCTCAGTATAAAACAGGCGCCACAGCTTGCGGATAAAGCGGTAAGTACCATCGATACCGTTGGTATTCCACGGTTTCGCCTGATCCAGCGGGCCCAGGAACATTTCGTACAAACGCAGGGTATCAGCCCCGTAGCGCTCCACGATGTCGTCGGGGTTCACGACGTTGAATTTGGATTTGGACATTTTCTCCACTTCCACGCCGCAGATATATTTGCCGTCTTCCAGGATAAATTCCGCCTGCACGCCTGCAATGTCCGGACGCGTCGCTTTGAATTTTTCCACGTCCAGCACATCGTTTTCCACGATATTCACATCTACATGCAATGCCGAAACTTCGTACTGGGATTTCAATCCCGCACTCACAAACACCGGTTTGCTGTAATCTGCTCCTTTCACCCGGTACACAAAATTGCTGCGTCCCTGGATCATACCCTGGTTGATCAGCTTTTTAAATGGCTCTTCTTCCTGCACAAAGCCCCGGTCCTTCATGAATTTGTTCCAGAAACGGCTGTACAGCAGGTGGCCTGTCGCATGTTCCGTACCGCCGATGTACAAATCCACGTCCTTCCAGTAGCTGATCGCTTCTTTCGACGCAAATTCGTTATCGTTTTTCGGGTCCATGTAGCGGTACCAATACCAGCTGCTGCCTGCCCAACCGGGCATGGTGCTTAGCTCGTAGCCATTGCCTGAGCCATGCGCCCAATCCTGAGCACGGCCCAGCGGCGGCTCGCCGTTTTCTGTCGGCAGGTATTTGTCGACTTCCGGCAGGTTCAAAGGCAGCTCATTCAAATCGAGCAAATAAGGCACTGGTTGGCCCTGGCTGTCATTTTTGTAATAAACAGGCACCGGCTCGCCCCAGTACCGCTGGCGGCTGAAAACCGCGTCGCGCAGGCGGTAGTTGACTTTTCCTTTACCTAAACCTTTATCTTCCAGCCAGTTGATCAGCTTCTGAGTTGCTTCCTTGTAAGTCAAGCCGTTGATAATGCCTGAATTAATATACTTTCCCTCTTTCGTCGCGTCGGCCTGGGTTTCAATCTCCTTTTGCGCGTCGAGGATCGGGATAATGGGCAGGTCGAAATGCTTCGCGAAGTTCCAGTCGCGCTGATCGCCGGATGGAACGGCCATTACAGCGCCCGTTCCGTAGCCTGCCAGCACGTAGTCGGCAATGTAAACCGGCACCTTCTCGCCACTGAACGGGTTGAGCACGTACGCACCCGTGAATGCGCCCGAAACCGTTTTCACGTCCGACATCCGGTCGCGCTCCGATTTCTTTTGCGTCATCGCAATGTACGCATCGATCTCCGCCCGCTGCTCCGGCGTTGTGATCACATCCACCAGCTCATGCTCCGGCGCGATTACCATAAACGTAACGCCGTAAATGGTATCGACACGGGTTGTGAATACCTCAATGTAGGAAGAAAGGGAAGAAGGGGAGGAAGGAATATTCCCTTCTCCCTTTCCTCCATCCTCCCTCTCCTCCCCATTCCAAACCTGGAACTTTACCAGTGCCCCGACAGACCTTCCGATCCAGTTGCGTTGCTGTTCCTTCAATGACTCCGTCCAGTCTACCGTGTCCAGCCCGTCGATCAATCGTTGTGCATAGGCGGTAATGCGCATCATCCATTGGCGCATCAGTTTCTGGATCACAGGGAAACCGCCGCGTTCCGAAACGCCGTCTTTCACCTCGTCATTCGACAATACCGAACCCAATCCCGGGCACCAGTTCACAGTGGCGTCCGCGACATAGGTCAGGCGGTATTTCAATGTCATTTTATATTGTACCTCTTCCGACCACGAATTCCACTCTTCTGCCGTAAATGCAGGGGTATCTTCGTCGGCAGGCGCATTGACTTTGGCATTACCTTCCCGGCTGAACTTTGCGGTCAGCGTTTCGATGGGTTCTGCCTTGTCGGTATCGTTATTGTACCAGCTATTGAACAGCTCGGAAAAGATCCACTGCGTCCATTTATAATAGCCCGGGTCGGAAGTACGCACTTCGCGGGCCCAGTCGTAGCTCAAACCAAGGTTTTTCAGCTGCTCGATATAGCGGGTAATGTTCTGTTCCGTCGTAATAGCGGGATGCTGGCCGGTCTGGATCGCATATTGTTCGGCGGGCAGGCCAAAGCTGTCGAAACCCATCGGATGCAGTACATTGAAGCCTTTCAGCCTTTTGTAGCGGGAGTAGATGTCCGAGGCGATGTACCCCAGCGGGTGGCCCACATGCAAGCCCGCCCCCGAAGGATAGGGAAACATGTCCAACACGTAATACTTAGGCAGGTCCGACGCGTTCGACACATTGAATGTGCCGTTCTGCTGCCAGTAGTCCTGCCATTTTTTTTCTATTTCCCGATGACTGTATTCACTCATATCCTGTTAGTTGTTATGTTTTTTCCGGGCAACCGGTGTGTATATCCGCCCAGAGTCCTGATTATCAGAAGGTAAAGCTTTTGTATAATTTCTGTTCTCCAAAATAAACCGCAAAAATAGCGTTTTTTGATCGGATTTGGATTGTCCGTCCCATTAATAGGTAACACCCCGTTTTTTTCTCGTTCATGGATGCCGAATGCGGGGCTATTTCTACTTTTGTGTTTCATTCATTAAATTGCCTGTAAGCGAAATCGCACAAAATCAGGCCTATATATCAGCACTGTGGCTATCAACCAGGATAATGTAAGACTTGTTTTCGGGCTAAAACTCAAACAGCTCCGGCTCGACAAAGGGATGTCGCTTAGCGAACTTTCCCAGAAATCGGGGTTGTCGATCTCTTATATCAATGAAATTGAAAAGGGGAAAAAGTATCCGAAATCCGACAAGATCCTTGCATTGGCAGGCGCCATTGAGGTCGATTACGACACGCTCGTTTCACTCAAATTGAGCAAAAGACTGGAACCGATTTCCGACCTTCTCAGCTCCAATGTGCTGACGGAACTGCCGTTAGAATTATTTGGCATTGACCCCGCCAACCTGCTCGAAATCCTTTCCGACGCGCCCACCAAGATCAGCGCCTTTGTAGGAACACTCATCGAAATCGCCCGCAATTATAATATGTCGATCGAGAAGTTCTATTTCTCGGCATTGCGTACCTACCAGGAAATGCACGACAATTATTTTGAGGACATCGAACTCGAAGCCGAGCGTTTTTTGACAGATCATAACGTGCCAGCCGCGAGCCTGCTCGACGAGCAACAGCTCGAAAGCATCCTCAGGGACCAGTACCAATACACGATCGAGCCTATCAACGAGCGCAATAATCCTGAATTTGCCACCGTAAGGTCCCTTACCATCACCAATGCAAGTGGAACGCGCCTTTTGATCAATGCACATTTATCTTCCGTACAGCGGGCATTTATCTACGGGCGGGAAATCGGGTATTTGTATCTCAATCTGAAAAACCGGCTGCATACCACGGCCCTGGTCGAAGCGGAGTCGTTCGAGCAGCTCCTGAACAACTTCAAGGCCTCCTATTTTGGCAGCGCCATTATCATTAAAAGAAGCTTGCTGGTACCAGCCATCGCCGATTTCTTTGCACAAAAAACCTGGCAGCCTGAAAAGCTGATCCAGCTCATTCACGATTTCAATACCACACCGGAATCGTTCTGCTACCGGCTTAGCAATGTGCTGCCGCGCTATTTCGGCATTAACCAGATCTTCTTCTCGCGCTTCAACAACTTTGTCGGGCAGAATATCTTCCATATGACGAAGGAAATGCACATTTCAAGAAAGCATTATCCGCACACCGTTCGCGACGAGCATTATTGCCGCCGCTGGGTAGCCCTCACGATCCTGAACGACCTCGGGGAGATTATTCTGGCCAAACAGCCGCCGCGCATTCTGTGCAAGGCCCAAAAATCGACCTATATCGATACGCAGGACCAATATCTCGTGGTGAGTTTCGCTCAACCGATGTCGCCCACGCCTAACCTGAACGTGAGCGTTTCGATGGGCATTTACCTCGACGAGCAGACACGGGAGAAACTGGCCTTCCTCGACGATCCGGCGCTGACGTCCAGGGAAGTAAACCAGACCTGCGAGCGCTGTTCGTTGTTCGATTGCCGGGAACGCATTGCCGCGCCGGTGATCCTGCAAAAAAGGCACAAAAACGAAGAGCTAAGGAAGGCGTTAAAACGGATGATCAACTAGTATGAAGCGTTATCTCGAATCTTTAAATAGGTAAACCAGCAAAATTTTGAACCTTCAATGGGGGTTTCCTGTAAAATGAATGTCTGATAAGTAGTCTGCCGGTTCTATTAAAAAAAACTTAGAAGTAGGCGGGTGAAATTTTACAGTTCTCTTCTCAACTATCTTTGTTTACTATTTGAAGAAATTGCTATGCCCGGCACTTATGATTTTGAGGATCTCCTTTTAAAACTGTCGACGCCGTTTTATATATGCCTGATCGGTCTTGAGATCTTTTTAACACACAAAACATCCCACGAGGAACTGGGCGAACGTCCGGCTTATTCCTTCAAAGACACATTCATGAATGCAGCGCTCATGCTGCTGAACGGAGGGGTTGATCTGCTTTTCCGCGCTGCCTACGTGAGCGTGCTGATCTGGTTCTACAATTTTTCTTTCATTGGACCGATCTCCAATCCTTATATGTACTGGATGGCATTGTTCCTGGCGGAGGACCTTGCATTCTACACCCTGCATTATGTCGACCACCATTGCCGGCTGTTCTGGGCGGTGCATGTGACGCACCACTCATCTGAGCATTTCAACCTTACCACCGGCTTCCGGTCGTCGGTTTTTCAGCCGCTCTACCGGTTTATTTACTTCATCCCGCTCGCGTTAGTGGGTTTCAACCCGGCTGACATCATTGTAATGTACTCCATTACACAGATTTACGGCATTATCGTCCACACTGAATACGTGGGCAAGCTCGGCTGGCTGGAATACATTTTCGTAACACCTTCGCACCACCGCGTGCACCATGCGAGCAATGTCCGGTATCTCGACAAAAACATGGGCATGTGCCTGATCATCTGGGACCGTATTTTCGGCACATTCCAGGAAGAACTACCCACGGAACCACCGCGTTACGGCCTGACAAAAACCATATCCCAGCAAGGACTTAGCCAAACCGTTTTCCATGAATGGAAAGCGATCGGCGACGACTTCATGCTGCCGGTGGATTTTAAAACCAAGCTGAGGTACCTCTTCAAAGCACCGGGATGGTCGCCCGACGGATCGCGGGAAACGAGTAAGGATTTGCAGCGGAAGATGGCGGCTGTGCCGCCGGACAACGTTACTTAAAAGCGCCCACTCCTGTAATTTCCGCCCCCAATATCAGCAGGTGAATATCATGCGTCCCCTCGTAGGTGATCACGGATTCGAGGTTCGTCATGTGGCGCATAATGGGGTATTCGCCGGTAATGCCCATGGCGCCTAGGATCTGGCGGGCTTCGCGGGCGATGTTCAGGGCCATTTCTACATTGTTTCTTTTAGCCATCGAGATTTGGACCGTCGTGGCTTCGCCGGCATCCATAAGCTGTCCCAAACGCCAGGCGAGTAGCTGTGCTTTTGTTATCTCAGTCAGCATTTCCGCCAGTTTTTTCTGGGTGAGCTGGAATGCGCCGATCGGTTTATCAAACTGAACACGTTCCGCCGAATACTTCACAGCCGTTTCATAGCAATCGATTGCCGCCCCGATGGCACCCCAGGCGATGCCATAACGCGCTTTATCGAGGCATTGCAATGCCGCTTTTAATCCGATAGCGCCGGGAAGGATATTTTGTTCAGGAATAAAAACCTGGTCAAAAACCAGTTCGCCCGTCGCGCTGGCGCGTAATGACCATTTGTTGTGTATTTCGGGGGTCGAAAAACCTTCCATACCGCGCTCGACGAGCACGCCTTGCACCCTGCCTTCTTCGTTTCGTGCCCAAACCACCGCAACATCTGCAAATGGTGCATTGGAAATCCACATTTTGGCGCCGTTGAGCACATAACCGCCCTCCCTTTTTGTCATGTGCGTTGTCATTCCGCCCGGATTGGAGCCGTGGTCGGGCTCCGTCAATCCGAAACATCCCAGCCATTCACCGGTAGCCAGTTTGGGAAGGTATTGGTGCTTTTGTTCTTCGTTCCCGAATGCAAAAATGGGCCACATGACCAGCGAGCTCTGCACCGAAACCGTCGACCGCATCCCCGAATCGCCCTTTTCGATCTCCTGGCACATCAGTCCGTAGCTTGTATAGTCGAGCCCGCCGCCGCCGTACTCCGCCGGTATCGTCGGCCCGAACACACCTAATTCGCCGAATTTCGGGATCAAATGTATGGGAAACTCGGCTTTTTGGGCAAAATCTTCAATAATGGGCTTGATCTCACGATCCGAAAAGTCACGGACAGCCTGCTGAACGAGGCGCTGTTCCGCAGTTAGCAGCTCTGAAATATGGAAGAAATCGGTGTTGGCCATCTGCTGAGGATCAGGCGTACATGAGCTTGCCTTTGGGCTTCGGAATTTCCCTTCCCAGCGCTGTCGCCGTTGCGATCCATTCGTCAATCACTTTCTGTGCATTAACCAACGCCTCGCTTTGTGTTGCGCCGTCAGCCATACATCCCGGCAATTCAGGCACTTCAACAACAAAGGATTGATCGTCCTCACTCCAATATATGATCAGTTCATATCTATTGTTCATAACTGAAAAGCTTGTATTTTAAGATTATGCCTCTTACTTGCTTTACCTGATATGGTTTAGCCTTGCTACCGATAGGCTGAATATTTACAATTTCCGAAATATTCTCTTTATAAAAAATTCTGTGGCTCCCGCCGCCCATTTTCTCGGTGAACCCCTAATTCAGCAAAATCAACCGCAAATCTTCAAAACTGAAATTGTTATCGGCTGAACCGGAAAGCAATTTCATGATCAGCTTTTCAAACTTTCCCATATTTGAATATTCATTTTAAATCCGCTGCTGTCAGACTCCAAATACTTTTTTTACATAAACCAAATCCTCCTTATGCGCCTGAACGCCGTCCATTGTTTTCGGCGAGGTTTTTTCAAGACATTGTTCCAAAACCAAATGCGGCTTAACACCCAACCCGTCGAGCATTTGGACTAATCTTGGATAATCGATATCGCCTTCCGTGAAAGTTTCCTGCCAGATACCGCCTTTCGATTGCCGCAAATGCAGTTCTGAAATGCGTTTGCCGTACAATTTCACGATGTCAAACAACGCTACCTGCGAATTGCCCGAGCCGCGGTATACCCAATGCACATCCAGGCACAGCGACACATTTTGGGGATCGGTAGCGAGCAGCATGTGGTGAAATTCCCGCGCAGCCGCCCGCAGCTCCACGTCGTGCGTGTGATATGCGAGGGTCATGCCCCGCTTTTTGAGCTCCGCACCCAGCTTATCCAGGTTTTTCGCCTGCTCGGTCAGTTGTTCGTCAGATTTATTCTTGTCACTTCCCCATTGAATCGGGTTGGGATTTGTGACGATGATTTTTGTGTCAGCCGGTTTGAGTGCGTCGGCAATCGCTAGCACCGATGCTATGGATTTGGAGGCTTCCGCCGGTTCGTGCAGGGAAGTATTGACATACACCGAAGGCATCGACAACCGGTATTTTTTTAGCAATGGAAGCAGTTTGGGCACTTCATCGGCGCTGTTGAATGCGGGCTCGTAGGCCTTCAAACCCGTGGAAGCAAACTCGGCGAGCGAGGCATCGGGGTCTTTGCCCCAATCCTTCCCGTCGCGGGCATAGAAAGTGATCCAGGAATATTGATTACATGATAATGGTAATGCTGCGGCACTTTGTTCAGCGCGGGCTACTTCGGAAAGCACAGCGGCTCCGGCCGAAACAGCCAGGGTATTCAGGAATTGGCGGCGGTTTTGCGACATGGTTTCATGGGTTTGAAATTTTGCTTGATCGTCGGTAGTGGGAAAAGGAAGGTCGGGGTGTTTGCTACCCGGGCGTTGGTGGATTGTAAGGTGTTGTCAGGTTTAGTCAGGCGTTGTCAGGAATTGTTAGGTTTAGTCAGGGTTGGCTGGGTTGATGGATTTGTCCGGTGCGAAAGTCTGGTTACCTTTGTCGTATTAAAGGATAAATCCCTTTCTGATAATGCAACATTCGCTTCAACTCACCCTTGCGCCGGAAATCGCGCTGGACGACGACAATTTCCGTCGATTTGTAATCCAGAAACTTCGCCTTCGCGAAAGCGACAACCCATTCATCCGTAAAACACGCCAATCGATAGATGCCCGTAGCCGGCAGGTAAAAATTAATGTTCAGGCCGAAGTGTATGTCGGGGAAGCTCCGCCCGCATTGGCAGGCACGCGCATTGTTTATCCCGATGTGAGCAAGCGCCCGCAGGCGCTCATCGTCGGCTGCGGACCGGCCGGGATGTTCGCGGCATTGCGGCTGATAGAGCTGGGTATCAAGCCTGTTCTATTTGAAAGAGGAAAAGATGTGCGTACAAGACGGCGCGATCTGGCGGCTATTAATAAAGAGCACCATGTCAACCCGGAATCGAACTACTGTTTCGGGGAAGGCGGCGCGGGTACTTATTCAGACGGCAAGCTCTATACCCGCTCCAACAAACGGGGCGACATCCGGCGGGTGCTGGAAATCTTCGTCGCACACAGCGCCAGCGAGCAGATCCTGATCGACACGCACCCACATATCGGCACCAACAAGCTACCTGTCGTAGTAGCTGAAATGCGCGAGAGCATTTTAAAAGCAGGCGGGGAGATTCATTTCGACACCAAAGTAACCGACTTCCTCGTCCGCGATAACCGCATTACCGGCGTTGTAACGAACGACAAAGACGAACACACGGGTATCGGCGTCATTTTAGCGACCGGCCATTCGGCGCGGGATATTTATGAACTGCTTCATGCCAAAAATATCCTGATCGAAAGCAAATCGTTTGCAATGGGCGTGCGGATCGAACATCCGCAGAACACAATCGATAAAATACAATATCACTGCGAGGCCGACCGCGGGCCTTATCTGCCGGCTGCATCTTACAGCCTCGTCACGCAAACCCGCTACAAAGGCATTCAACGGGGCGTTTTCTCGTTTTGCATGTGCCCCGGCGGCTTTATCGTTCCGGCTGCAACAACTTCCGGCGAGGTAGTCGTCAACGGCATGTCGCCCTCGCGCCGCGACTCACCCTATGCTAACTCAGGCATGGTGGTGACGATCGAAGAAGCAGATCTTGCCCCCTACAAAGAATTTGGCCCGATGGCCGGTTTGCAACTGCAACGCGAACTGGAACAGGCGGCCTGCAAACTCGCGGGAGCCACGCAAACAGCACCGGCGCAGCTTGCGGTGGATTTTATAAAAGGCAAAACTTCCGCCCACCTGCGCGACACTTCTTACCAGCCGGGCCTGCAATCCGTTGACCTGTATGACGTGCTTCCGGGACACATTGCATTCCCGTTACGCGACGCATTATCGGATTTCGGCCGCAAAATGCGTGGTTACCTCTCCGGCGACGCCCAACTGATCGGCGTCGAAAGCCGCACTTCCTCGCCCGTCCGCATCCCCCGCGAGCGCGAAAGCTGCGAACATCCTGAAATCAAAGGTTTGTTTCCCTGCGGCGAAGGCGCAGGCTATGCAGGAGGCATTATGTCGGCAGCCATGGACGGCGAAAGATGCGCCGAGCAGCTGGTGAGTTTGTATGCCGGTTCTCCGGCCTGAATGGATTATAATTGATATAAGTAATTGTTATATTTGCATATATCGATTGTTAGTGGCACGAATTCCATGGTGAATCATTTTAGCACAAAAAAAGAAGCTATGAAAATCAGTAAGGTTTGGTTTGATGAAACCAACATATATCTGGTACTCGACAGTGGTCACACCGTGGGCAACCCGCTGGCATGGTTTAAACGCCTCGAAAATGCCACTGCGGAGCAACGGCTACTATTCGAACTCGGTCCCCTGGGTGACAGCATCCATTGGGAAGAATTGGATGAAGATCTGAGCCTCGAAAGCTTTTTTGACTTCAAAAGAGAGCTTCACTACGCAAAGATTTAGGTTTCGTACATTAACTTAGGCGTAATGTTCTACCACCTAACTCTTCAACGACTCAGCCAACATGGCCGCATTGGAATCATTTTCCGCATTTACCGAACAGCTGACCCAAAAATTGAAATCCCCGCTACCCGGTGAAACGGCCCACCGGGCAATGCAGTCGACCAGCAAGCTGCGGCTGACTTTCAAACCCAATGCACGTACACGAAAAAGCGCCGTGCTCATTCTTTTTTATCCCCATCAGAATGAAATTTACTTCCCGCTCATCCTGCGGCCGGCCTACGACGGCGTACATAGCGGCCAGGTAGCATTTCCGGGCGGACGTTATGAGCTGAGCGACGAAAACCTGATCCGCACCGCATTGCGCGAGGCGCAGGAAGAAATTGGCTTACGGTTGACAGACGTAAAAATCCTCGGTGCATTGACCGAACTCTTCATTCCCGCAAGCAATTTCCACGTGCTCCCCGTGGTAGCCGCCATGCCCTACCGCCCAGACTATTATCCCGATCCGCGCGAGGTGGAAGATATTTTCGAGATCAAACTTGAAGAAATTTCTGATGTTAATATTATCGGCTCAGGCGACATACAAGTGCGTGGTGAACAGGTACATGCCCCGCATTATATGGTGCAGGGTTATAAAATATGGGGCGCCACGGCGATGATGATCAGCGAACTGCTGGCGGTGCTCAATGCGCCCGATCCGGCTTCTGAAAACTGAGTTTTATCGCTTAATTTGCTATATTAGCAGTTAATTCAACCTGATCTTCCGGTAAACTTCACCCTGTTTCTTTCTTTTTGAATGAGCCAGTCCCCCATGAAGACCGGGAAGCGAATGGCTGATCAATTTTTTCTGAATACTTAAAACCTGGTTCCTCCTGCATTTATGGACGAAAACGGAGCTACGCCCGACGTAGAAGATAGCGGATTGCATGAAAAACTGCCCATTTCGGGCTTATACGAAAACTGGTTTCTTGATTATGCCTCTTATGTAATTCTGGAACGTGCTGTTCCGGCGGTCGAAGACGGTCTGAAACCCGTTCAGCGGCGCATTATGCACGCGCTCAACGAAATGGACGACGGCCGCTTCAACAAAGTGGCCAACGTGGTCGGCTCCTCCATGCAGTACCACCCGCATGGCGACGCTTCTATTTATGATGCGATCGTCAATATCGGGCAAAAGGAACTGCTGTTCGATACGCAAGGCAACTGGGGCGATATCCGTACGGGCGACGGTGCCGCAGCGGCACGTTACATCGAGGTGCGGCTGTCGCGGTTTGGGAAGGATGTTGTTTTCAACGACGACACCACCGAATGGCAGCTTTCCTACGACGGCCGTAAACGCGAGCCGGTAACATTGCCCGTCAAGTTTCCGCTGTTGCTCACACTGGGCGTGGAAGGTATTGCGGTAGGTTTATCTACCAAAATTCTCCCGCATAACTTCTGCGAGCTCATCGACGCATCCATCAGCATTCTTCAGGGCAAGGAGGCAACCATTTATCCCGACTTCCTGACGGGCGGCCTCGTCGACGTTTCCAACTACAACGACGGCCACCGCGGTGGAAAAGTGCGGGTACGTGCCAAAATAGAGGAGGAGGACAAGAAGATGCTCGTCATCCGCGACATTCCTTTCGGCACAACCACTACATCCCTGATCGAATCGATCATCAAAGCGAATGACGCGGGTAAGATCAAGATCAAGAAAGTGGTGGACAACACGGCGGCGGATGTGGAGATCCAGGTGCACCTGGCGCCCGGCGTTTCGCCCGATATTACAATGGACGCATTATACGCGTTCACGGAATGCGAGGTTTCCATTTCGCCGAATGCGTGTATCATTATTGCAGAAAAACCGCATTTTGTCGGCGTAACCGACATTTTGAAATACAATACCCAGCAAACCGTCCATCTCCTCCAACGCGAGCTGGAAATCAAGCGGCTTGGATTGCTGGAAAAGATACTCTACGGTTCGCTCGAAAAGATATTCATTGAAAACCGCATTTACCGAGATATTGAAGAATGCGAGACTTTCGAAGCAGTGATCCGGACGATCGACAAGGGCCTGGAACCCTATAAAGCGCAATTTTACCGCGAGATCACTGATGACGACATCGTAGAACTGACCGAGATCCGCATTAAACGGATCTCGAAATACGATGGCTTCAAAGCTGATGAACTCATGCGCAAATGGCAGGACGACCTGGCCGAAACCGAGGACAACCTGGCGAACATTACCCGGTTTGCGATTGAGTATTTCAGGGATTTGTTGAAAAAATATGGTAAGGGAAGAGGCCGGAAAACCGAAATCCGCGCATTCAACCAGATCGCCGCGAACATTGTGGCCGCCAACAACCAGAAACTGTACGTCAACCGGGCGGAAGGCTTTATCGGTTATGGTTTGAAGAAGGACGAGTACGTGATGGATTGCTCCGATATCGACGACATTATCGTTTTCCGCGGTGACGGGCGGTGCGTGGTGACGAAGGTGCAGGACAAGGTATTTGTCGGCAAGGACATTATCCATTGCGCCGTGTTTGTCAAAAATGACGAGCGACAGGTGTATAACCTCGTTTATGTCGATGGCAAAACCGGCGTCTCCTACGCGAAACGCTTCCAGGTGACGGCCGTCACGCGCGACCGCGAGTACGAGCTCACGCAAGGCACACCGAAATCGAAAATCACCTATTTTACGGCCAATGATAATGGGGAAGCGGAGATTATCAACGTTAGCCTCTCGGCCCAGAGCAAGGCGAAAGTCAAGCAGTTTGACTATAATTTTGCAGACCTGCTGATCAAGAACCGCAGCGCGATGGGGAACATTCTGACCAAGTATCCCGTCAGGAAAATTACCCTCAAACAGGCCGGACGCTCGACGTTGGGCGGCGTGGATATGTGGTTCGACCCAATTATCGGCCGGTTGAACCGCGACGAGCGGGGCGAATACCTGGGCAACTTCGGCCCGAGCGACAACATTGTCGTGATCTATAAAGATGGCAGCTACGAGCTCACCAATTTCGACCTGACCAACCATTACGAGCCGCACGAGGTGTTACTCGTCAAGAAATTCGATACCAAGCTACCCATCACCGCTATCTATTTTGATGCGGGGCAGAAACAGCATTTTATCAAAAGGTTCAACATCGAGACTTCTTCCCTCGACAAGAAATTCCTTTTCATCAGCGACACCAAAAACAGCAAGCTGATCCTCGCCAGCACGGATGTTCGTCCGCGGCTGGAAATCGTGTATCCCAAAAC
>CBIHPQ010000148.1:0-14597 GCA_966211825.1 uncultured Dyadobacter sp.
TCAGAGTCAAATGGAGGGTAATGTATCCAGCGCTTTTCAATCATAGAGCAAAGATAGTCGGTTTCCGGAATGCTTGCAGCCAAAATGTGCAATCGGCCGGGCAATCGGGAAAAGCTAACCGAAAGGTCTTATCTTTGCAAACTATTAACATATTTTAAGCCCATGCCACGTCTTCTGGCGATCGATTACGGTGCCAAGCGCAGCGGAATAGCCGTTACGGACCCGTTGAAAATCATCGCGACCGCACTCGATACCGTCCCAACACATCAGCTGACCGATTTTCTCAAAAAATACCTGTTGGGCGAGGAAGTGGAAGCATTTGTGGTTGGAATGCCCAAAAAGCTCGATAATACTGAAAGCGAGAATGCGGCCCGGGTTTCAGCCTTTGTCAAAACACTGCAGAAGGCATTTCCGGAAATCCCGGTGCATTTGCACGACGAACGGTTCACGTCATCCATGGCGCTTCAGTCCATGATCGCCGCGGGCTCGAAGAAGAGCGACCGGCGCGACAAAGGTAATATCGACAAAATAAGCGCCACGATCATTCTTCAATCCTTTATGGAAAGCCGGAGGTAGAATTTGTAAGTAGTACATATTATATAGGAAGCAAAAGTTTTAATAAACATGATTTATCCAATAGTTGCATACGGTGACCCGATCCTGAGAAAGCCAACCCGTTTTATCGAAAAAGATGAGGTGGATTTGAAGAAACTTTCAAAGGATATGTTCGAAACCATGCACGGCGCAAACGGCGTGGGCCTGGCAGCCCCGCAGATCGGTCTGAATATCCGCATTTTCGTGGTCGACGGTACACCGTTCGCTGAAAGGGATGAAGACGACGACGACGAGCCGGATCTGTCATTGGTCGACTTCAAAAAAGCATTCATCAATCCTGAAATCCTGGAAGAAACCGGGGAGGAGTGGGCTTTCGAGGAAGGCTGCCTGAGCATTCCGGGTATCCGCGGCGATGTGTACCGCCCCGAAACGCTTCGCATACGCTACCGCGACCTCGACTGGAACGAGCATGAAGACGAATATTCCGGAATGGCGGCCCGCATTATCCAGCACGAATACGACCATTTGCTCGGGAAGCTGTTCGTAGACTACCTGCCTACGCTCAAAAAGCAGTTCATCAAAAAGAAATTGACCGATATTTCGAAAGGAAATGTAGATGCCGACTACCGCATGCGTTTCCCAAGCCGCAGATAGGTTTTAACCCGTAAATATTCGGTAATGCAGGAAAATAAGGAAATCCTTTCCATTGCATTGGTGCAGGCCGATCTCCATTGGGAGAGCGTGACGGCCAACCTTGCCACTTTTGAAGAAAAACTGGCGGCATTGCCGGAGCCGGTCGATGTGATCGTGCTTCCGGAAATGTTCAACACGGGTTTTACCATGAATACCGCGCTGGCCGAGCCGATGAACCTGACCACCACCCGGTGGATGAAGCAAGTTTCCAAACAGACCAATGCATTGGTGGTGGGAAGTTTCGCAGTAAATGAAGGGGGCCACTTTTTTAACCGCCTCCTGTGTGTACGTCCGGATGGTACCTATGCGCAAAGCGACAAGCGGCACCTTTTCCGGATGGGAGAGGAGAACCGGCATTACAGCGCAGGCAATGCACGGCTGACCGTTGAATGGAAAGGCTGGAAAATTTGCCCGCTGGTGTGCTACGACCTCCGGTTCCCCGTTTGGAGCCGCAACCTGCAAAGTGATCCGTACGACATCCTATTATATGTAGCGAACTGGCCCGCGCGCCGCGCGCATGCGTGGAGCACGCTCTTGCAGGCGAGAGCAATTGAAAACCAATCTTACGTAATGGGCGTGAACCGCGTCGGAACGGACGGGAACGGTTTGGAATACCGGGGAGACTCGGTTGCGCTCGATTACCTGGGCGAGCCCATTGCGATGCTGGCGAACCGGGAGACGGAAAAGGTCGTCCATATTTCGAAAGCGGACCTTGCCGCTTACCGGCAGAGCTTTCCGGCCTTGTCGGATTCCGACGATTTTGAAATCCATTGTTGAGGTATAGGACATTGTGTCCTATACTTACTCAATCACTTTGGGTACCATTATATAGGTACTATTTTTCGACGGCGCATTGGAGAGGGCTTCCTCGCGTGTGAGCATGTTAGCGCCTTTATCTTCCCGCCAGTTATTTTCTTCGTCGAGCACGTGCGTCAAAGGCTCCACTCCCTGCGTATCTATTTCATTGAGCTGGTCCATCCAGGTAAGAACGGAGTCCATACTTTGTAAAAGTGCCGCTTCTTCCCCGGGCCTGATCTCCAATCGCGCGAGATGCGCGATCTTTTTGAGCGACTCCTGATCGATCTTCATGTATTTTAAGAATTTGTTAAGTTAACGGACACGCTATCTGCGGAACGCCAAAATTACCGGATTTTTGTCATTCCGCTAGTGGTACGCTCCGGGAAATTGAGTGACAGACGGTTGCACAGGAGAAAAAATGGGGGTGCGGGCCGGATTGATTTAGTCAAATTTTGGGTCGCGGCGGAAAATCCCGGCCTCTGAAATTTAAAATTGTTGTCAAGACACATAGTAGGAGAAAAATAATATTTGCTTTTCTAAGGTAATCTTGAAATATTTTGAAACGCAAATCTCCTCACTAAAAAACATGTTGATACATATGAACGCAAAGAGTACAATTATATAGAGGTTCGGGGGTATCCGTTATATCCTTATAGATCAGTATTAAAACGAGAATTATTACTAAAAATAGAAGGGAGGGCATTCTTTAAATTATGCAATTCGGAGCGGTTTCTGCAAAAAATCTGAGAAAAAATCTGCCGAAACGCTTGCTTTTTTTTAAAAGGAAAACTCATACTTTTGTAGATGTCGTTTATCCGAAAAGCATTCAAAATTTTATTTTACGAAAACCAGTTTAAACCAAAAGTTTTATTTAATTCACAACCAAAATCTCAATTTAACCTTTAAAAGTAAGTCTGATGGAAAAGAAAGCTACAAGTCCGGCACCAGCTCCAAAGCCTGCTGCGGCAGCAACAAAAGGCAAAGGCGGTTTGAACCCGGCATTGGTAATCCCTCTACTTTTTGCGATTGCACTTTGCGTTTACATTTTCGTGTTGGGGGCTCCCGAACACTTTAAAGACGGCGATCACGAAAAAGGACCTATCGATGGTGATTACTACGGAATCGTTTACAAGGGAGGTCCTATCGTACCAATCTTGATGACATGTTTCCTGATCGTATTGACCTTTACAATCGAGCGTCTGATCACTTTGAACAAAGCAAGCGGCTCAGGCAGCATTGACTCGTTCGTTCGTAAAGTGAGAAGCCTGCTTGACAAAAACCAAATCGAAGAGGCTATCAAAGAATGCGATAAGCAAAAAGGATCTGTTGGTAACGTAATCAAAGCAGGTCTGTTGAAATACAAGCAATTGACTACTGAGACTGCACTTGACAAAGAGCAGAAACTGGCGGCTCTTCAGAAAGAAATCGAAGAAGCTACTACACTTGAACTTCCAATGCTTCAGAAAAACCTTACCATCATCGCTACACTGGCGGGTGCATCTACCCTCTTGGCGCTTCTTGGAACGGTAATTGGTATGATCAAGGCGTTCGCGGCTTTGGGTACATCTGGTTCTCCTGACTCTGCGGCTCTTGCAACTGGTATCTCTGAGGCCCTTATCAATACCGCTTTGGGTATCGGTACTTCGGCTATCGCAACAATCTCATACGCTTACCTGAACAGCCGTGTTGACGATCTTACTTACAGCATCGACGAAATTGGCATGAGCCTTCAGTCGAACTTTGCTGCACATTATTGATAGTTCGCTGAACTATTTTATAGTGAAGTTTCGTTAATATAAAAAAAACTTATATATTTGTATGGGAAAGGTAAGGCCTAAGAAACATGCGCCGCATACTGATATGACGGCCATGACGGATGTTGCCTTCTTGCTCTTGACGTTCTTCATTATGACGGCGACTTTCAAGTCGAACGATGCAGAGATTACAACACCTACATCGATTTCGCAGATCAAAGTGCCAGATGATAAGATCATGGTCATTAGCATTGACAAAGCAGGGAAAGTGTTCTTTGGAGTTGATGCCCAGCCAGTTCGCGCAGCGATGCTGGATAACATCGGCCAAGCCAAAGGCATCACATTCACTGATACTGAGAAGGCAAAGTTTGCGCTGCAGTCTAGCTTTGGTTTTCCTCTGAATCAGTTGAAGCCCTGGCTGAACATGCCTAAGGAGCAAATGAGCCAGGTGAAGCAACCAGGGATCCCGGTTGACTCCACAGGCGCCAGCGAATTGGCAGACTGGGTTTATGCTGCACGTAAAGCAGACAGCGGCCTACGTATCGCTTTGAAAGGGGACAACTTGTCGAAGTTTCCTGCATTCAAAGATGTACTCGCCAACCTGCAGTCGCAGAATATCAACAAGTTCAACCTGATCACAGGTAGCGAGCAAGCACCGGCCGGTTATACAAACGAATAATGTTATCATTTAATAATTAGAAGAAATGGCAGCAATTGAAGAATCCGGTGGTGGCGGGCACGGCAAAGGTGATGGTAAGGTAAGGGCCAAGAAAATGTCCACCCGCGTGGACATGACCCCAATGGTGGACCTAGGATTTTTGCTTATTACCTTTTTCATGCTTGCGACAACCATGTCGAAACCGACATCCATGTCGCTCGCTGTGCCTGACAAAACCGAAGATCAGGAAAAGCCGACAGAACCTTTGAAAGCGTCAAAAGTTTTAACCCTGTTCATGGGAGCGAATGACGACGTTTATTATCTGGATGGTATCGCTGCTGATGACGATAAAGCAAAAACTGATCTGAAAACAACCCGTTACGGGTTTGATCTGAGAAGTGTGATTTTCGCATCGCAAAAGCGTATCAACGCCGCTAATCCAAAGGACAAAGACGGTAATGAAGCGTTTGTAGTGGTAATCAAGCCAACGGCAGTATCTACTTATAAGAACATGGTAGACGTACTCGACGAAATGGCTATTACAAAAACCAAACGTTATGCACTTGTGGACGCTTTGACCGATGCGGAGAAGACAGTCCTGGGTGACAAAATAATTCCAAAAAATTAGTTTCAACAAAATTAATCACAGCGCCATGGCAGAGATAAGCCCGAATGCAACACTTGATGATATAGTGTTTGCGGATCGTAATAAGGCGTACGGTGCATTTTCACTTCGTCAGGGTTATCGCAGAGATGTGACGAAGGCTACTTTACTCGGAGCAGCGCTTTTTGTCCTTGCCATGTTTACACCGTCGATCATTAACAGCTTGACGGCAGGTAAGGAAGAGGAAGCACCGATGGTTGAAGTGGATTTGATGAAAATCCCGCCGCCACCAATTGACCCGGCAGAACCACCACCACCGCCACCACCACCCGTGGAGGCACCCAAGGTGAACACGGTGAAGTTCTTGCCTCCTGAGGTTAAGAAAGATGAAGAGGTTCCCGAAGAGGTACCACCACCAACAGTGGAAGAAATTAAAGAAGCTGTTGTTGCGGACAAAACCATCGAAGGTGACCCTAACGCGAATGAAATTATTGTTGCACCAGAAGCTGTTGCCGCGCCTAGCAAAGGAACAGTAGTAGAGGCAGCCCCTGAGCCTGAAAAGGTATTTACAGTGGTTGAGCAGCAACCTGAGTTCCCGGGAGGTACGACAGAGATGTACAAGTTCCTTCAAAAGAATATGAAATATCCAAGCGCGGCATCCCGTGCGAACGTTTCCGGAAGGGTTTTTATGTCCTTCGTTGTTAACATTGACGGAAGTATTCAGGATGTTTCGGTTTTGAAAGGCTTGGGTTTTGGTTGCGATGAAGAGGCGATCCGCGTAGTGAAAGCTATGCCGAAATGGAAGCCTGGAAAGCAGTCAGGACGTGCAGTTCGTGTAAAGTATAACCTGCCAATCAACTTCCAATTGGAGTAAGGCATGAGGGAGAAACCATTGCACGAGAAGCTCGGTGATCTGACCTCTTCGGTAATGGCTCTGGCATACGTAGGAGGAGGGGTCTTTTTGATCCTCTCCTCCTTCTCATTTAGATTGTTGCCTATCGGCAGCGTCTGGCGATATGCTTTTGCTGGCACACTTATTTTATATGGAGCCTACCGGGGTTACAGGGTGTTTAGGAAAAATCAGGACGAGTCATGAAAAAGAGATTGGCAGGACTGCTACTGTTGGTAACGCTCGGTATTGCAGGTTTACTCAGATGTACTTCGTCTAGCAGTGATCTGGATAACCCGCGGCAAGGGACGATTACGATTGCGGCTGATGAATCATTCAAGCCGTTGGTCAACTCGCTTACCAACGCCTATGAGGGGATTTATCCAAATACGCATTTCAAGGTGGATTACAAACCTGAACAAGAAGCGATCCGCCAGCTTTTGAATGACAGCGCCAGGATCATTTTCGCCACGCGCCAGCTCAATGACAAAGAGCTGGAAATTATCAGGAGGCAAAAAGGCAGCCAGAAATTCCAGCACATTGCGACAGACGGACTGGCCCTGGTTATTGGAAAGAGCAATACGGATAGTCTCATGACGATTGCGGAACTGAAATCGATCATGGACGGTAAAATTACCGACTGGTCGCAAATCAAAGGGGGGCAGGAAGGATTGATTACGCTGGTTTTTGACAATGCGAATGCCAGCAACCTCAATTTTGTGCTCAATAAGTTTGGCATAAAAGACATTCAGAAGCTGAGGATTATTTCGGCGGGATCCAACGAGAATGTAATCAAGGACGTCAGGGAGAACCCGACACATCTCGGTTTTATCGGGGTCAACTGGATCAGTGACGGACATTCACTGGCTTCGGAGGAGCTTTCGAAGGGAATTCGGGTCGTGGGAATTGCAAACGATGCCCAGCCTGACTCGCTTTCAGACTACATTCAGCCTTTTCAGGCCGGACTGGAGTTTAAGCGCTACCCGTTGTACAGGGATCTATATATTATCAGTCGGGAGGGGTATTCAGGCCTCGGCGGAGGGTTAATGACCTACATTGCCCGCGACGTAGGAGGACTGATCATTCAGAAGATGGGTTTGCTGCCAACTGTGGTGTACCCAAGGGAGTTGGAAGTTAAAAGTGAGTTATAGTAAACGTAAACAATTAGTAGATTTGGGGCTTGTTATTGAAAAACCAAGTTTTTTATCATTATTTTAACCGGGTAAAAAATGAACAGAAACATGAGAATGAAATTAGTAGCATTGGTATTTGGTTTATTAGCGTTTGTTAACTTACACGCACAGACGGTACAGGATGGCTTAGCATTAATTCACGGAGAACGTTATACCGAAGCAGGTGATTTATTCAAAAAACTTGCCGAAGGAAGCCCTTCTGCTGATAACCAATATTACCTTGGTTATTACTATATCAAAACCAACCAATTGGATGAGGCACAAAAAGCCTTCGAAAAAGGTATCTCACTTGATGAGAAATCTTACCTGAACCAGGTAGGTCTGGGAACGATCGCCCTCTCAAAAGGCGACCGTGCGAAAGCGAAAGAATTGTTCGATGAAGCTGAAAAGAAGAAGAAGAAAGATGCGGAAGTTCTTTTAAGAATAGGCGAGGCTTATACATTGTTTGAGAAAAACAATGACCCTGCCGAAGCGATCCGTCTGCTTGACCTGGCCATCGCACGCGACAAAAACCTTGCTGACGCTTACCTGGCAAAGGGCGATGCGTTGATGTTGCGCAACGAGGGTGGTAACGCCGTTACTGCTTATGAGTATGCGCTGACAGCGAAACCAAACTACGCGGTAGCGCACAATGCGATCGGCTCTGTATACCTGCGTGGTAAAAACTATAACCTCGCTTTGGAGAACTACAAAAAGGCAATCGAAGCGGACGCTAATTTTGCCCCTGCTTACAAAGACCTGGCTGAACTTTACTTCCTGGCTCAGAAATACAAACAAGCTGCTGAGAACTTCGACTTGTATCTGCAGAAAAGCGGTAGCACTGACCCAGAAATGAAACTTCGCGGTGCACAGTTCGCATTTACGGCTGATGATTATACCAAATCCCTTCAATTCCTGGAAGAAGCGAAAGGAAAGATCAATAACACGATCATCAAGCGTATGTACGGATGGGCTTATTTCAAAACGAACAAGCCTGACGAAGCGATCCAGAACCTGGAAGAGTTCATCAAAGGTTCTCCCGATAAAGTAATCGGCGACGACTACAAATACCTGGGCCGTGCGCTGAATGCCAAAGCAACTGATGGCAAAGGCTACGATTCACTAGGTATGGAGTATATCAAGAAGGGTGCTGAAATGGATACCAGCAAAGCGGAAGCTGCTGCTGCTTACAAAGAAGTAGCCGGCTTGTACTACGCTGCGAAAGATTTCCCTAAGGCTGCTGCTGCTTACGCAAAAGGAAACGGCCTGGATACTGCGAAAGCGACGGCTAATGACTACTACTACGAAGGTCTTGCTAACTTCCAGACTGCTCAGACCTACATTATCCCGAAATCAGGTGATCCTAACTTCGCTGACAGTTTGAAAATCGTAACTGACAAGCGTAACCTTTACCTGAAAGCTGACTCGCTCTTTGCCACTGTAACCCAAAAATTACCGGATTGGCCGTACGGATACTACTGGCGTGCAAGTACGCTTTACAATGCGTACGACAGACAGGAGAACGTGGACAAAGGTATCTCTCAACCATACTACCTGAAATTGACGGAATTGGCTGAGAAAGACCCGGATCCAAGCAAATACAAAACGTACTTGAAACTGGCTTACGGATACCTCGCATTCCACGCTCAGTCGACATTGAAAGACGAAGCAAAATCGAAGGAGTATTGGGAAAAACTTCTTAAAGTAGATCCTGATAATGCCGCGGCGAAAGAAGCACTAGGACTGGCGGTTGCTCAACCAGCGGCGCAACCTGCTGCTGCCGGAACTGCAACGAAGCCTGCTCCGAAGAAAAAATAAGTCAGAATAAGACTAAAATAAGAAAGCCGCCCGAATCCGGGCGGCTTTCTTGTTATCTGAGCTCTCGATTATCAAATGGTAGTTTATGTTGCTAATTCAGCGAGGAAAGTCGTTCAAAACACGTGTTCAACACCGGTAGGTGCACAGTCGCATAATGGTCGTAACACCATTGCCTAAGTCTTTTGATCTCAGCGGGCATTAACATGCGTATCGCTTTTCTGAGTTCTTTTTCAAATAATTTGCGGTCGAAGCTGACTTTTTGGAGAATAATTTTAATGTATTCAAGCATCGAGGCCATAGTATTATGTAGTTTTGTGGTTTAGGGACAACGATTAAACAAAAGAAACCCTTAAAAACGCTTCGTTTTCAGCAATTCCTAATAAAGATAACGAAAAACTGAAATGAAATTATATGCGTTATTAAATATTTTTTTGTGTTTTTCTGCTATTGCGCTGGCGCAGTCTCCCGAAAATGCCACAACCATCGAATATGGCTCGAAAAACCTCACGATGGACCAGCCATTTCTGATTTCAGTCGTGTTGCGGGATGTGGAGACAAGGCCTTCGGTTATATTCCCGGAAATCAAGGACTTAGAAAAGCGAAGCAAGTCGGCCACAAGCTCGGTGAGTACAGTGGATGGCCGAAAGGTAGTGATCCAGACTATCACCCAGGAATACTATGCAACGAAGCCCGGGAACTATCTCATTCCCGAGTTTACATTGACGGTAAATGCCGTGAAGTTGCGCTCCGAGGAAACAATGGTGGTCTTTGCAAAATCCGGAGGAGAGGGTGAAAATGCCTTGGTTACCGAAAATGTAGATGTGGGGGAGGTCGATGATAATATACAATCCGTGTTTTTATCGGTGCAGACCGATAAAAAGCAGGTTTACATAAGACAAGGCTTCGCGGTACGGATATCGCTTTATATCGCCGAAAATGCACCCGTTGAAATGGAGTTTTACCGATTCAATGAGCAGTTGCAAGGAATTTTGAAAGCGATCAGGCCCGTCAATTGCTGGGAGGAGAATGTTGGAGTGGAGGAAATCATCAAGCGAAAAGTGACGATCCGGGGCAGGAAATATGCCGAATACAACATGTACCGGGCCCGTTTCTTTCCCATCACCACAGACGATGTACTTCTGCCATCGGTAAAGCTCGACATGCTGGTCACCGAAAGCGGCGGAGCTGTGAACGTGGAAAAAAAGCTGGTGAGGGGATTTCAATCGAGGCCGTTCAGGATCGTTGTGAAACAGCTACCCGACCATCCGCTCCGTGATCAGGTGGCCGTCGGTCAATATAGCCTGCGGGAAAGGTTGTCCAGCGACCTGGTGTATCCCGGCGAGAGCGTGCGGTATATGTTCAAAGTCGAAGGCGTTGGGAATATCAAAGCGATACCTGCACCGGTTGTTCAGTCGAGTTCGTCGTTCGATATTTATCCGCCGGAGGAGAGCCAGGTGGTGAAGCGGAGTTACCAGAATGTGATTGGCGAGAAGACATTTGACTATTTCGTTGTTCCGAGAAAAGACGGAGAATTTCCATTGGGACGGTATTTTTACTGGATCTATTTCAATGTTGAAAAGGCAAAATATGATACTTTAAGGTCGGCGGCGTCGCTGGAAGTCAGGGGAGAGGATTACAAATTGAGTAACTTATCCCTTTCCGGGTCATCGGGGCTGTATGACAACCTGGAAAGCCTCGACAGCGGACGCGAGACGATCGATTATAAAAAGATTTTGAAAGATTTGACCAACATCGTCATTGTATTGTTGTTGGTAACAATGATTTGGGTATTTAGAAAGTAAGGTTAATGGGCAGTACATACGGCAAGATATTTAAAATCGCCACTTTCGGCGAATCGCACGGAGTAGGGATCGGTGTAGTGATAGAAGGTTGCCCGGCGGGTGTAACATTTGACTCCGACTTCATTCAAAGCGAACTAACCCGGAGAAAGCCGGGACAGTCGAGAATTACGACGCAGCGTAAGGA
Source organism: uncultured Dyadobacter sp. (assembly GCA_966211825.1). Classification (GTDB taxonomy): domain Bacteria; phylum Bacteroidota; class Bacteroidia; order Cytophagales; family Spirosomataceae; genus Dyadobacter. The sequence goes on from CBIHPQ010000148.1 coordinate 10,928, forward strand.
GGCTGACGAATTCGACGTATTATCCGGCGTATTTGAAGGAAAAACGACCGGTACGCCCATCGCGATGGTGATACGGAACGAAGACCAGCGAAGCAAGGATTACTCGCATATATCGGCACAATTCAGGCCTTCCCATGCTGATTACACGTATCAGGTGAAATACGGCATTCGCGATTACCGCGGAGGTGGGCGTAGTTCTGCACGCGAGACAGCCGCACGCGTGGCTGCGGGCGCACTTGCGAAGCTGATGCTGGCCGAACTGGGCGTTAGCATTCAGGCGTATGTGTCGCAGGTCGGCACGATGAAACTGGAAAAAAGTTATCAGGAGTTGGACCTCTCGGAAACTGAAAACAATGCGGTTCGCTGCCCGGACCCTGAAATGGCCCAGCAAATGTTCGATTACATTGATAGCATTCGCAAACAAGGCGACTCCATCGGTGGAGTTGTTAATTGTGTAGTAAAAGGCACGCCGGCAGGCTGGGGAGAACCGGTTTTTGATAAACTCCACGCCGAGTTAGGTAAAGCAATGCTGAGTATCAATGCTGTTAAAGGCTTTGAGTACGGCAGCGGTTTCGACGGCGTGCTGCTACCCGGTTCGCAGCATAACGATGCATTCTACACCGACGAAAATGGCGGAGTACATACGCGTACGAACCATTCGGGCGGTATTCAGGGCGGTATTTCAAATGGGGAGGACATTTACTTCCGCACAGCATTCAAACCGGTTGCTACGATCATGCAGGACCAGGAGAGTGTGGATCAGTTCGGTAATGTCGCTATTGTGCAGGGAAAGGGCCGCCATGACCCATGTGTTGTACCACGCGCTGTGCCGATTGTAGAAGCTATGGCTGCATTGGTATTGGCTGATTTTTATCTGAGAAACAGGTCCGCGAAGTTGTAATCAGGCTTTGTGGCGCCTGCGGCGCTGATTGAGGCATAGTACCAGCCAGATTGTCCCGATGAATTCGATCGCAAGTCCGCTCAGAATGACGGGATCGCTGAACTGGGTTTTGGAAGCGTTCAAAAATGAACCGGTTGCCAGCACGATCATACCGGCAAGAAGGATAAGTACAGCGTTTCTCAGGGTAAGTTTCACTGACTACATATTTCGTTCCACAATAAGTATCGTCAAGATTCTCTTACCGAATATAATTATTCGCTCCGAGAAATACTATTAAAACGCAAAATGGCCCTCAGCGGGCCATTTTGCGTTATTAACTTTAATTATATCACCTGAGTTTTACCCGGGATTGCCACAGGGTAAAGTCCGTCCGGACCCGGCAGGATTTTGGGAGACGCATCCCACGCAAGTTTGTCCGGGAACAGGTTGATATCCGAGTTCAACGCTTCTTCCCATTTGATTTGCTTGCCAGAATAAGTAGCCATACGGCCCATAATGGCGGTCATCGTACTTTTCGCGCCGTTTTCGGCATCGGCAAATTTGTATTCACCTTTTGCGATCGCTGCGAACAGTTCGTCGTGCTCTACCTGATATGGGTTTTTATCGCCCTTGTCGTCGTGTTGGTAAATCACGCTGCCTTTATAGTCTTTCAAAGCGGTTTTCTTGCCATCAAAGCTGTCAATACGGCCTTTGGTTCCTACGAACGCTTCGTCAACGCGGTTCCAGGTTCCTTCGAACTGGCGGCATTGGCTGGAAATTACGGTGCCATCTGCATACACGAGGTCGAGCGTGTGGTGGTCAAAGATCTCACCATAAGCCTTTCCTGTACGCACCTGACGGCCGCCACTTCCCTGGATTGATACAGGATATCCTTTTTTCACCCAGTTGGCCACGTCGATATTGTGATAGTGCTGTTCTGAAATATGGTCTCCTCAAAGCCAGTTGAAATAATACCAGTTTCTCCTTTGGTATTCCATCTCAGTCTGATTAGCCTGGCGTTCCTTCATCCATGGGCTGCTTCCTACCCAGTAAACCTGTCCGCCCACAATATCGCCCAGGGCGCCATCATGAATGCGTTTGATCGCCTCACGGTAGTTTGCCTGGTAGTGGCGTTGCAGACCTACCACGACGTTCAGCTTTTTCTTTTTAGCCTCTTCTGCAACTTCAAGCACTTTGCGGATACCCGGAGCGTCGGTCGCAACTGGTTTTTCCATGAAAATATGCTTGTCGTTCTTCACAGCCTCTTCGAAATGCGAAGGACGGAAGCCCGGAGGGGTTGCAAGGATTACCACATCCACATCTTTCAATGCGATGGCTTTTTTGAATGCATCGAATCCTACAAACTTCCGGTCCTCTGGAACATCCACTTTCGTTTTGATGTCAACCGGCTGTCCAGCAGCGTTTTTGTATTTTTTGGCTGTGAGGTTTTTGTAGGATTCATCAAGACGGTCCTTGAAAGCATCAGCCATAGCCACGATCTGCACGTTTTGCGATGTGCTCAATGCCTGTGCGGCAGCACCGGTACCACGGCCACCGCAGCCGATAAGGGCAACTTTGATCGTTTCGCCTACGGCACTGTTGTAACCATAGCCCGTGAACGGGTTCAGGATGGCACCGCCGGCGATGAGGCCCGATGCTTTCAAAAAGTTACGTCTGTTTTGTTCCATTTCGAATTAAGAGTTTAAATATGATCAGTAGTCTTCAATCAGCTTAGGATTGTAATAGGCTTTGATTTCTTCCGCAGAAGGCGTTTTAACCGGTCTTACAACTCTGAAACCCACAAATGATGCGCTGGTCATCCACCATTCCGATTTCGGCAATTGCGGGTCTAGGATTTTCCATTCGGGTTTTGAAGCTACACGGGCAGCGCTGCGGAGATCGGCCGCTTCGTCGTCCCATGAACCGCCGCGAACGGAAGTCGGGTAAAGTTCTGTAACCGGAGCGAATGCTTCACCAGCCGGTTGCTTGGCATAATAATCCGGAATATACTGGTCGAGTGTCCATTCCATCACGTTTCCGTGCATGTCGTACAATCCCCAGGCATTGGGTTTTTTCAATCCTACTTTTTTGTAAGCCGCGTCGCTGTTCTTGCGGTACCAGGCATATTCATCGATTTTGGACTCGTCACCAAAAGAATAAGCTGTTTTTGAGCCCGCGCGGCACGCATATTCCCATTCAGCTTCGGTTGGAAGACGGTAGAAAATACCGGTTTTTTCATATAGCCATTTGCAGAAGTAGATCGCCGCATATTGCGTCATGTTGATCGCCGGATAACCCGAACGGCCCATTCCGAAGGACATGTCTACGTAAGGGGGAGAAGGCCGTGTACTTGCGTCTGTTTTCTGAACACTTTTGTCCGGATCAGGGTGGCGTGCACCCATTTCCTTTTCCATGTTCTTGAAAGCGTACAAATCGTAAATGTCCCAGATAACTTCTGTTTTTCCCATCCAGAAAGGCTCAATTTTCACCTTGTGCTGGGGGCCTTCGTCTGCCCTGCGGCCTTTTTCGCCCGCTGGGCTACCCATCGTAAACTCGCCGCCGGGAATCGCGACCATGTCGTAGACCTGAGGACTGCCTCCGATTTTTTGGGTATAATTCTTAAAATTACTGTCCTGCGCTACTGCTTTAAAACAAAGAAAAACGGTTAAGATTAGGTAAAGGGATTTTTTGGACATGATAATGAATGTGTTCAATGGAACCATCTAACTGAATATAAGTGGCAATATTAGCCTATTTACCCTATGAAAACGAATTTTTTCTTTGTTGTTT
>CBIHPQ010000149.1:0-14561 GCA_966211825.1 uncultured Dyadobacter sp.
GTGGCAGGCAAAACATTTATCGGATAAAATAGGCCGGATATCAAAGTTGTAACTCACCGCTTCGTTACCCGATTGAGACTGCAAAACGCCGTTCTTTTTAAAACAAGAAACCGCCAGAATCGCAACGGCGCCGGATAATACTCCCAGGTACAAGAACTTCTTTTTCATTTGCAAAAATTTACACAATCACCCAATCTTTACTTCTCCTTTAACAGTCTCCGAGTTCAGGAACTGCTCAATTTCTTCCAGCCTTTTGCCTTTCGTTTCAAACAAATTCCTTTTGGCATACACATAGGAGCACACGCAAAAGAAGGAGAAAACGAAAAACGTATTGGCCACGCCTAAACCGTCCCTCATGAGCGGGAACAGCAGGTTTACGATCCAGTCGGATACCCACATCGTCATAATGCAGATCGACAATGCAGTTCCTCTGATATGATTTGGAAATACTTCTGTGGCTATGACAAACTTCAACGGCCCGAGCGAAAAGGCGAAAAACAGCAAAAACAGCATGATGCACGTCAGCATTACCCACCCATTCAATTCAAATGCAAAGCAAAGGCCCGTTAATGCGAGCGATACGGCTGCTCCGGATGCGCCCGCCAGATAAAGCGAGCGGCGCCCCCAAGTATCCACTTTCCAGATGGCAATGAGGGTGAACACCATACTGGCGAGCCCCAGCATGACCTGATAAAGCAGCACATCGCCGGTTACAATCCCTGCGGACCTCAGAATAGTGGGGCCGTAGAACACCACGCCGTTGATCCCGCTGAACTGCGACAGGGCCGTGAGCACCATCGTCATGACCAATAACCCACGCAAAGGGAATTGCATAACCTCCTTCACCCCTCCTGCCTTTTGAATAACAGCTTCTTTAATCGCCCCAAATTCGATGCGGGCTTCTTCAATTCCACTGATCCTGACCAGTATACCGAGCGCCTCTTCGTCCCGGCCACGCTTTGCGAGCCAGCGGGGGCTTTCGGGGACGGCCACCAGCAGTGCACAAAATATCGCCGCGGGGATCACGCTCACAAAAAACATCCCCCGCCATACCTGTTCCACAAACAACCAATGAAAAACCCCGCTTCCCGTACCCACATGTGCGAGGGCGTACCGGTGCAGGAAGAGGTTGCTGATGTAAGCCGCCAGGACGCCTATCGTGATCGCGAGCTGATAGAATGTAACCAGCCCCCCGCGCTTGGCGGCAGGTGCTATCTCAGAAATGTAGAGCGGCGACACATTGGACGCGACGCCCACGCCAGCCCCGGCCATAATGCGAAAAACAATGAGGATTGTGTATGTATTTGAAAATGAAAACCCTACGGCACTGACGAGAAACAGCAATGCGGCTACAAAAAGGACATTCTTCCTACCTATTTTGTCGGCCAGGTAACCCGAGAATGCCACGCCGATGATACAACCCAGTAATGCAAATGAAACGAATAATCCCTCCTCCGCAGCAGACAGGCCATATTGCGCTCTGACGGGCTCGATGATCCCGCTCACCACTGCCATGTCAAACCCAAACAGGAAGCCTCCCAACGCCGCTATGAGCGTAATGAGGAAGGTGAAATGTTTTACTTGATTCGTTTGCAAGGGTTTGGTTGTTTAAGCACGATCTTACATTAAGTAGCCTCTGTCAGACAACAGGCTTTGCTTTCAGGGCAGAATCGAGGGTTACCCGTTTCCCTTTCCAATTACCCGACGCAGCGCCGGTTCCATAAACGATACTCAGGTCCGCAGAAGGATCGGGACGCAATGCATTTATTTTCGATTCATCGAAAGATGGTATGCCGTCCATTTGGCTTCCTGCGAGACTTTCATCAGCAGCGCCGGCATCGAGACAAGCATCGATATCATACCAGAAGACGCGCATTCCTCTTCCGGCCAGGGCAATATGCAACGCACGCCGCCATGCCTCCCAGGACTCGACGCCGGGACCATCGATCACAGCCGTTTTTTCATGACGCAACTGCGCTGCCAGCAGATCCACGTCATACAGCGAACCATCCGGATTTGCGGTAATGCTGTGGGATTGTACGCTTTCCTGCATGGCCAGATTGGCTGCGCCAATCAGGATGCAGGCTTCCGTATCGTCGCAAAAAACTATATTCAATGCATTGTCAAGCGATTTCAACTGACTTTCCAATGCATCGAAAAACAAAGAACGGGCCTTTACGATATTACCCCCGATCACCAGTTCGTCGCATTGGAATTTTCGGAGCCAGGGCAATAAAAACTCGCCCAGGTTCATGCCAAATTCATTAAAAATGCTGTTCGCCTCTTCCGACCCTGTCGCCGCCAATTCGCGCACACCTGCGATCTCCCGCCCGGTCGCCCGCATGTAGGCATGATGAAACCAGCGTGTAGAGAAATAGTCGTCGGCAATGGAGGAGCGAAAAGGCTCGTTATAGAATGCGCACGACCCGGGCAATGCATCATGATCGGTAACCAGCATACCGTTTTCCATGAACGACGACCCGAAGCCCGACCCAAGCGTAAGAAAAACGGTGCGTTTGCTTTCCAGCCCGTTCCGTACGTAAGCGCCGGCGGCGAAACAATGCGCATCATTGAAGAACCTGAATGCCGTATCGGGCATTTCAGTAGCGTCCTGCAAAGCCTGCCCCAGATGGAGCCCGAACATTTGCTCGAACTTCCCGCCCACGTTCAGAACAGTACAAACCCCCTTGCTATAATTGAACGGGCCAGGAAACGCAATTCCTATTTCAGCAACCGGCCCATCGGCAAGCGCCTCCCGAATACAATCGCTGATCGCCCTGATGATTGCAGAGGCGGTACCGAAACTATTGATTTCTTTTCTAACCAAACGCAGTGGCTGCTTTCCGGCGAACGACGCATCGACGACACCAGCCGTGACGTGACTCCCCCCGACATCCAACCCCAGACTGATGTTTGGCGCTTTCATAATGCAGTGCTGCTGTCTGTTTTATTTATAATTACAAAAAGAGAGATGCCGCTGGTCACAACCTTGGCCTCCTCACCCATGCCATAGCAAAACCCGGAGATAGCCGAAATATCCTCAAAACCGCTCACCTCTTTCTGACTTTGTAACATATGTTCAAATATACAAACATATCACTAACCATCAAAAAAGTAGCATTAAATCAATAGCCAAAATTGGAGAGAAAAAATTTTAATAATCTAATAGTCAAATACTTAATTTATTTAAGCAAAATGAATTCTGTGTTTAGCCATGCCAAAATCCACTTCAAAAACAATGAAACATTCAGCTTGTTTCGGTCAGTATGTATGGAATGTACATACATACTAAACAGACCATCAGACAAAGCGCCATGCATTCTCCGGGGACCAATGAAGCGCCGGCCGCGGGGATAAAATGTAAAAACCAATGGCGGGCTTGCGCCGCCATTGGTCCGAAATACCTCAACTATTTACTAATTCACACTATGAGTTCACTGTAAAATGGTCAGTACCCTGGGTTTTGTTTGAGTACTCCATTGCTTTTCCGGATCTCGGTATTCGGGATCGGGAAGAGGTAATAATGGTCGCCTTTCCAGGGCTTTCTCACCTCAGCTTCGGGTATGACGCCGTAGGTGTAGCTCAGTTTTCCCAAGGCATCGCCGGGCTTGGCACCCGACCAGTCCATCGTCACTTTCGTGAGCCCCCTCACAGCAATATCCACATGACCGGGAGCCGCTTTCCAGCGCATCAGGTCAAAGAACCGCGAATCTTCCAAATGCAGCTCGATCGCCCTTTCATTGCGGTAATCTTTCACCAGGGCCGCGCCGGTGCTTTTGATGTCAGGCATATTCACCGACGTCCTTTTCCGGACCTTGTTAATATATTCTCTCGCCACAGCCTCATTGCCCAATGCCATCTGGATTTCGGCATAATTGAGATAAAACTCTGTCAATCTCATGAATACCACCACCTGATTGTAGTCATTATCAAAGCTCGCGCGCGGGCCTGCGAAGTCGGTGGCTTTTTTAAATGTATATCCGGTTTGTACCCGCCAGTGGAAAGGCGTAAGCCCTTTTACCCAGTAGGTTTTGGAATCCCGGCCGAAGTCGAAAAGGTTCTGGCCGTTTTTGGGATCTACCTTATTGGGGTTAATGTAAGGTGGCGCATTGTCCGCATTCGGGTTGGCGTCTTCCCAATATTCATAGAGCCGTTCGGTACTTTTTGAACCATCGATAATGTTCAGCGGGCCAGCGCCGGGGTAAATCACCGCATCATAGAACCGCGGGTCCCTGTTTTTCTCCGGCTTCTGAGGATCGTAGCCCGAAGCCGCATTCACTGTCACGCCATCTGCCAGATAGGGATATTCCCCGTTTTTCATCTGGAACATATTGACAAAATTCTGCGTCGGGGCGATGCGGTACTGGGCATCGAAGCCGCTGGGCCAATAGTCGTAGTTATAACCCCAGCCCGGTATCCTCGTAGCCGGTGTGAACGACTTGCCGAAAATGGTTTCGTCGGTTTTCAGGGGCTTCCTGAACAATTCGTCGTATTCCGGGTGCAGGGTAAAACCGAGGTCAAACACCGCCTTGGTGGCAGTTTCGGCCGCTTTCCATTTGGCCATGTCGTTGGATGGGTTATTGAGCGGGCTCGCCAGGTATAGCAGCACCCTCGCCTTGAATGCCAATGCAGCAGCCTTGCTGATCTTGCCGGTACTTACAGGCACGCCGTCGAGAAAACCGATGGCCTTATCGGCCTCGCCCAACACAAACTGCGCACATTCTTCGAAAGTGTTTCTGGGTACATCGAAGCTCTCCGAATTGAGCTGGAAACTGCTTGTAATAATAGGTACTCCGCCAAATGTGCGCATGAGCTCGAAATACATCCAGGCCCGCAGGAAATGCACCTCCCCCTTCATAGGGTCGAGTTTGTCGGCGGCTATGGTAGAAGTCTCTATATTTTCGAAAAACACATTAGCCTTTCTGATGAAGCCGTATTCGTAATCCCACAGCGGTGTCGCCGCGGGCAATCCGTTTACGATCGAGGCCAGATCCGAGACATTATCGGCTGTCATGTTTCCTTCGAGGTAGTTGCGGATACCCGCCGACCGCTCGTGTGTTTCCGGCTGGTTCACCGCAATGTCGGTCAGCGCGTCGTACCCACCGGTTCCGGGTGCCCAGGGCGGTTTTATGCCGTTATAGACGTTGTAAACATAGTTTTGCAGAAAGACCGCATCATTAAACACCGCCTCATCCGATATCGCGTCCAGCGGCTTTTTATCCAACACGTTACATGAAGTAGCCGTCGCGATGATGCCGATGACCGACATCGTGAACGCCCGTTTCAGTACGTGATTTTTTATCATTGAATATTTCATAGGTTATCTCTGATTAAAAAGTAAGATTGACTCCGAAGCTCAGCGTCTTCATGTTGGGATATACCCCTCCGTTTCCGCTCAGGAACTCGGGATCACCATTGCCAAACTTTTTAAGCGTATTGAATATCATGAACGTATTGTCGCCGGAGACATAAACCCGCAGAGCGGTAATCCTTGCTTTCGACAGCAGGGTTTTTGGAAGCGTGTAGCCCAGCTGAATGTTTTTCATGCGCATCCAGGTCGCGGTGTGGAAATAGAAATCGCTTTCCGAATTGGCAACGCCGGTCGGGGCGATCATCGGGAGCTCCGCGTTTACATTTTCCTTGGAATAGCTGTTGAGCGCTACATAACGCAGCCCGTTGCCACCCGCACCGGAATTGAATGCGTTATTCAGACGCATTTTCGCGCCGCTTTGCCCTTGCAGCAACATGGTCAGGTCGAAATCCTTGTAATTCAGTCCGACGCTCAGGCCATACTGGGTGCTTGGGAAAATGGTGGTAACGTCCAGGCCGGTAATAGGGTCTCTTGCCGTATTATTTGTGGTATTGAACATGTACCGGTCGTTGCTATCGATCAGGCCGTCGTTGTTCAGATCGGCGAAAATCAGCCCGCCCAGCATAGCTCCCGGATATTTCACGCTATTATCGAGATCCTGCTGGGTCCGGTAAATACCGATCGCTTTGTATACGAGCCGCGAGCCGAAAGGCATTCCTTCGAGCTTCTGGTAGGGCTCTGCCTGGGGCGTTTCGTCGAAATAGATAATCTTGTTTTGATTATAGGATACATTTCCGTTAACCCGCAGTGTCAGGTTCGAAAAGTTGTGCCGGTAACCTGCCTGGAACTCAATACCCTGGCTGTTCATCTTACCAATGTTTTCATCTGGCAGGATCAACCCCGTATAGCTCGGGATCGACGCCTGGCGCCTGCCGAGGATATTCGAAGTTTTGGTCTTAAAAAGGTCAACCTCGAACGTCAAACGATTGTCCAGAAATGCCGCTTCCAATCCCACGTCGGTCTTTTCGCTCACTTCCCAGGTGATATTAGGGTTTGGCGTCGACTTCACTGCGATACCGCGGGCATCTACGCCATTCACCACCCATCCGGCGTCGTAACCGTAGGCCGCGATGTACTGGAAAGGATCAACCCGGTCGTTACCCAGGCGCCCCCACGAAGCTCTCAGTTTCAAATTACTGACCACGTTTTTTGGAATAAACGCTTCATTGCTGATAACCCATCCAGCCGAAACTTGTGGAAAAAATCCAAACCGGGTTTCTTTTGGAAAGATGGGCGACCCGTCGTATCTCGCGCTGAAACCAAACAGGTATTTCTCTTTAAAATCGTAGCTCACGCGTCCAAAAAAGTTCTGACGCGCCGATTCGGTAGCACGTCCGTCGGTATTCCAGTTCAACCGGTTGGTAGTTCCTGCAAAAAGCTGATCGATGAGCGGCGAATCGTAGCCCAGGCGTTGCGCCCAGAAGTTGTTGTCGTCATAGCTCATTTGCTCGTAAGCCACGAAAGCGGTCACTTTATGGTCTTTGGCAAATGCCCTGGTGTACGAGAGTTTGACATTCCCGGTGGTACGCAAGCTCTGTTTGAAGTCCTCCCTCAGACCGATATCCTCGACGGACCTGGATTGTTTCTGCACGACCGATCCATCCGGGGCACGTTCGTAATAGGGCCACACGTAGTTAAACTGCTTCGTGTAATCAATCGTTTTAACAATCGACAGGAACCCGTCCAATGCCAGCCCATCCACAAATGGAATGTTATATTTCGCCCGCAGCGTTCCACTGGCGACATCCGCCTTATACTTGCGGTAACCAGGGCTGAGCACCCGCGCTGCCGGGTTCAGGTGCGACCAGCCTTCTCCCGGATACCGGTAATCGCCGCCGATATAGGCTTCCTGCAACGGGCTGGTACTCGCCAGCGAGCCAACTTCACCACCGGCACCTCCCTGGGGCGTTTGCGTCGATTTTTCGCGGATTGAAATGTCCAGACCTACTTCAAAGTCCTTTGTTACCGTCACATCGATGTTACTTCTTACATTATATTGTCTCAATTTGGATTTGTCGTCGCCCCGGAGAATCCCGCCCTGCGAGGCCGTACCGAGCGAAACGAAGTACCTTACCCGATCGCTGCCGCCCCGCATGGTGAGCGAGTAACGTGTTTGCCGTACTGGCGGCCCGATCAATGCGTCCCACCAGTTTTCAGGTCTTCTCTGACCGCTCCGGAAAGCCTCCACCAACGCATCCGGAAAGTCCGGCGGCGTTCCTTCCAGCGCCCTCCTGTCGTTGAGCACTTTCATATATTCAAATGCATCGGCCGACTTTACTTTCATTGTCGGAGATTGCCATGACTGTGTGGTGGAAAAGTCGAAGGCCGGTTTGCCGGTGGTACCTCTTTTGGTGGTTACGAGAATAACCCCTCCCGCCGACTGCGCACCGTAAATGGCGGCAGAAGCGTCCTTCAAAACCGAAATAGACTCAATATCATTGGGATCCAGGCGGTTCAGCCCGTCAGGGTCGGCATTGGCGACCCCGTCGATCACGATCAGTGCCGATGTGTTGCGGTAGGTATTTGCGCCCCTTACCAGGATTTGCGCGTCATCAAATCCGGGAGCGGCGCTCCTTTGCGTCACGTAGACGCCCGCCATGCGGCCCGCAAGCGAGTTGGAGAGCGAAACGGCATTGGATTTCTTGATCTCCGCGCCCGTTGTCTGCACGACCGCATTGGTCAGCTCCGATCTTTTCTGCGTGCCATAGCCCACCACCACCACGTCGTTCAGCTCCTGCGAGGACACTTCCAGCTTAATCGCCAGCGTCGATTGCGAACCCACCTTTACTTCCTTACTCTGGTATCCGATATAGGAAAAAACCAGGATACTGTTCTCGTCCTTCACCCGGATGGAATAATTCCCGTCCTTGTCGGTAACCACACCGTTATTGGTGCCTCTTTCCAGGACATTCACACCCGGTATGCCGGCATTATTTTCATCGGTGATCTTTCCGGAAACGGCCTGTTCGGTACGGCTCCGGTGTGCTGCATGGGTAGCAATGCCAGGCGCGCGACTCAGAGGACCGGCGTTCGCCCAGGCGGCGGGAGCAAGAAAGCCCATCAACGCAATCCCCAACAAGGTACAAGACGCACCGTTTTCAGTCAGTAGTTTTGGCTTCATAAAGGAAAAGGAATAGTTAGTTATTAAAATCCACCCCGGCCAGCCACGCGAACTGCCAGATAGTTACCGAATTCTTCCAAAAGCTTGTTGATGATGGGGCTTTGCTATTGGGCGAATGCACTATAACGGTATAGAATAAACGCACTCTTTCTGCAAGCGCTTAACGGCTGCTTGCTATTGCGGTTCCTAGCTCCGACCGGTCCGTCTGCTGCGCCCGAGGGCTTTGTTTTACAATGCTGTTACGCAAATGCCACCAGCGCAGCGCTCCGTCGCTCAGTCAATAGTCAATTATAATCAAATTTTAATATGTACAAACATATTAACATATCTACGAACAAACAAGCTTTACGCTAAATAATAATTCATGGATTTTGTATAAATATTGCTAGTAAACGGCGTGTGACAAGTAAATGCCCGGGAGAATTGTATGCTCTAATATGAAAACTGATACCCTATTGGTATGTGCTAATACCATATTACCGGAGCGGGCCGCATATGGGGTATGCAATAGCTGCCAACCCGAAAACCAGCAGCGGATCTCAGGCGGCATTCAAATGCCAGTCAACGCACAAGTGCGCGGTGGCTATTCCCTTACGCTTTCAACTGTGTATACGAAACTGTCGGCACGGTAATAGCCCAGGTTGTATTCAATTGGGCGCTCGCCCTGGTCAAATACAAAGCGTTTTCTGAAAAGTATGGGGCTTCCGGGCTCGACTTCGAGTTTCGCGGCGGTAAATTTATCAGCCGCAATCGCACTTACCTCCTCTTTCGACAAAGTCGCGATCACCATATGGTCCTTTTCGAGAATGTCATACAAAGGTCTTTTGAAATCTTCCTCGCCGGTAAGCCCTACCCTGGGATGAAAATAGGAGATAAAATAGACAAACGGCCCCTCGGCCTTGCCCCTGAGGCGTTCCAGTTTCAGTACTTTTTTATCTGTACCAATATCAAAAAAGTTGGCGATTTTATCGTCCGGCGTCACCCAGGTTACATGCAGCTCGAAGTTCCTGACTATAATCCCACGCGCATTCATTTCCTGCGTAAAACTGAGCCAGTTTTTTGATTTTGAACTAATTACAGGTTCCGTAACCTTCGTACCGACCCCTTTTTTCCGGATAAGCAGCCCTTCATAGACCAGCTTATTGAGCGCCTGACGCAATGTCGATCGCGAAATCGCCAGCCGTTTTGCCAATTCAACCTCATTGGGCAGGAATTTGCCGTCCAGATGTTCCGGAGAGCTGATCATATTGCGCAATAGGTTCTCTGCCTGAATATGCAAAGGGACAGGACTCTTGTGATCGATACTAAATTTCATATTTACGGATTGCAGGTAGACAAAAGCAAAAATAGCAAAAAACGCTCATGTCTGTCGCTACTCTCGCCACACCGGCCGCCCCGGACCCGGTCCGTCTATTTTCTCACATAGGCTTTCAGCGTCGCATATTTCCCTCCGGCGGCTTTCCCTGACGGTGTGATACTGTATGACGGCACATGGGCAGGCACAATAAAAGTTTCCGCATAATGCACCAGATATGGCTCAAAAAGGCCGTCGGGACTTTCCACAACCACTTCCTCGCCTTCCACCAGGTTGACGACGTTCAGGTTTCCGTGGGTATAATGCGTCACTTTACTGTCGAACCAATGCCGTCTTGTTTCGATAAACTGGGTATTAAACAGCCCCGTCGATTCTTCCCGCGAATGGCCGTTCACTGAAATCTCCTCGACATTATTGAAAAGGTTTTCCTTCACCCAGTCCTCATCCCGCCCCCAGTCGATCACGTTTTTACCATGTTCGATGTTGATAGGCCGGGGTTTTCCATCGAGCCCCAGTCTGCCCCAGTCCCATAATTTTAAGGTAAAAATGTACGGGGTGGCCGAAATTTCGAGGACCACCGCGTTTTTGCCGGAACAATGAATGGTACCAGCCGGGATCAGAATATGGTCGTGCTTCCTGACAGGCAGTTTATTGACATATTTTTCCGCATCAAAGTCCTCCAAACCGTCTTCCGCCTTTTCGAGATCGGCTATCATATCGGCAGCCCTAACGTTTTTGCGCGTACCCAGGTATACGCAGGCATCCTCTCCCGCTTCCAGGAAGTAATAGCTTTCGTCCTGGGTATAATCCATTCCAAAATGCTCCTTTATATAAGTACGCGTGGGATGCACCTGCAAGCTCAGGTTACCGCCATCCATGGTATCGAGGAAGTCGAAGCGGATCGGGAATTCAGCGCCGAAACTGTGATAAACATGCTCGCCGAGCAACTGCTGCGGCCGGGTGAGCACGAGATTAATTGAGGGCAGCTCAAAAATGCATTCACCAAACTTGAAAAGCAGGCTGTTTTCCTCCGGGACGCAATCGAACCCCCAGGCATAATTGACCTCCCCGCGATCCAGGTCGGCTACTTCTTTCAGCCATTGCCCGCCCCAGGGCCCCGGATCGAAAAAAGGGACAACCCTGAATGGTCGTTTCACCGCTTCGTCGAGCCCGCGGTTGTATAGGGCGGCGTTCACCATTTTGGGTTCGTCTGCCACACAGGCATCTATAAAAAAGTCGATTTTATCAAAAAAACGAAGCTTATGCCGGTCGAAAACGCGCCAGTCGAGGAAATAGCCTTGTTTGTATTTCAATGCAAAACTCTCATCTGCATTATTCATGCCAAAATTCCCGGTCGTGCCGCGCTTCATTCTTTTCTGGATTTCCCAACGGGCGATATCCGCATAGATGAGCAAATCGCAGTCCGCAAACAGCGCCGCGCCCTCGCCATAGACCACAACCGTCCCGGACTCGATGGCCCGGATTTGTTCACGCATTCCCTCCAACCGTCCCTTGTCAAAAAAATCGGTCATTTCCAGATCGTTCATTTTCCCAAAGACCTGATCATCAGTCACGAACGGGTATACCATCGCGCTGATCCCGTCTACGCTTTTGAGCGCATTGCTGGTATGAATCACCGTTGCAGGCTTCAAATTCCGGGAGATCGCTTCGCCCAGGAGCCCGGTATCAACAGCATGGTACGCGTCTATACAGATCACGCATTTGGGTTTGTCAATGGTTTGAATGAAGCGCAATATTTCCTGAAAAACACCATCCCAGCCCACAAAGCATGCGTCGGAGGATTTGCTTACTTCAATAAAAGGAAACTTGTCGTAATTGGAAGGCATTTCTATCTGGTTTTGGGGCTTTTGCTAAATCGGACCCGCACAAATCGCGGGCGGTAAAGGTTCGGTTGCTTGGGCAGTACTTCCAAAAACTTGAAAGTGTTGACATTATAGGAAATAAGTAGCTCCCCCGGTTCCGACAACGCCGGATGCGCTTTGGCATTATAGGTAAAGAGGTCGGGGTCCGTAATATCTGCGGACGTCTTGTACAACACTATTCTCGGACCAAACGGCCCGTAAGGCGTAGGCCCGACCTGCATGCAGATCTCCGGAAAAAGACTGCCCAGCTGGTATACCAATGCATATTTACCGGGAGCCAACAAACTCACACTTAATTCATTGGAGACCGAATCGCTTAACGCAGCAACCGATCCGGCGTCTTTCGACCAGCCATCGCCGCGCCAGAATTCCCATTGGTCGAACGAAGTAAGCCTGGCCGGCTTCACCCTTGCGGCTACTAGTTTTTTTGTAGCTCCTTTTGTCCCGTAAATGTATACGAAACCATCGGCCGATGCCTCCCCTGCAGTTTTACTATTATTGAAAACCCCCGCCCCGAAAGAGATCGTTTCCCCGCCGGCTTTGTAATTATTGAAAGGCAGCTCGAACTGCTGTTGGTCAGTGTATGGAAAACGGCTCCCGGCTGGCACCCGGATCAGCGCATTGCCGGTTTCCTTGAATGGAAAAGGGGAATTATCGTGCGTGTTCGTGATTTTGTATGCAAAAATAAAAAGGTCTTTGTTTAAGTCCGGGTTCACAAACCCGTCGCCCAGCCAGAAATAAGTATCCTTATCGGGCACGCTCGCCTGAGGGGTAAATGTCGCCTTTTTGGCCCCCTCCGACCCTGCTATCCTGAATGCCATCCTTGATGGGTCGGCTTTTTTACCTGCTAACAATGCCACCGAATTGTTTACCATGGAGAAGCCGGCTTTCAGTGCTCCGCCGTCAATTTCACCCAGCACTGTATCACTAAAAAGGAACAGCACACTATCCTCTTTCTGGCCGTCGCGACCGGATAATGGAATGGCAAAAATGCCATCTCCGACCACCCAGCCGGCTTTCCTCAGAAAAAGCTCCGACCATTCAGGCGCCGGTGAGGCCGTAAATTCGTTTACATTAAGACCCTCATGGCTCACTGTCTGCGCTTTGCCTGACGGCGGCCCGGCAGACGCAAAAGTGACGATCGCTAAAAAGAGAATGCGGTTTCTCATCCCTGCGTTTAATTTTTACCTAAATATAGCCAATATGTACATATGTATGTACATTATTTCCATAACTACTTATTGTTCGTTTCATTTTCACTTCTTCACATCATCCGGGACCGGCACGTCACCGCAATTAGGTCCGGCCTCAAAGCCAAACTCTTCAATTAGCGGAATATTACAAATTCTTTGGAACTGTTGTGTCCAAAGAATACATTTGCAGCACTCAAATTATAATAAGTCTAAATAAATGAAATATCTATTATCTCTATCCGTCTGGCTGCTCCTGCCTTCGCTCCTGCTTGCGCAATCAGGAAAAGTGAAGGGTCGGGTTGTTGACAACGCTAAAAACACCCTGCCCGGCGTAAGCATCGCCATCAAAAGCAGCAGTCTGGGCACAGTTTCCGATGCAAGCGGCGTCTTTGAAATATCCAATATTAATGATGGCGGTTACACTTTATCCATCTCGTCTGTTGGATTTAAAACCAGGGAACTGCCGCTTGCCATTTCGCAGAATGAAGTCGACCTGGGAGCCATTACCCTGTATGAAGGCGATGAAATTCTGCGCGAGGTAGTTATTGAAGGCGAGAGGGAAAATAAATTTTCGCGCAGCAACACTGCCTATGTGGCCAAACTGCCTTTGAAGGATTTTGAAAACACACAGGTGTACAGCACGATCACCAACTACCTGCTGCAATCGCAGATCGTGACCAATTTCGACGACGCGCTTAAAAATGCGGCAGGTGTTGATAACCTCTGGACATCCACCGG
Organism: uncultured Dyadobacter sp.; assembly: GCA_966211825.1. Taxonomy (GTDB): domain Bacteria; phylum Bacteroidota; class Bacteroidia; order Cytophagales; family Spirosomataceae; genus Dyadobacter. The sequence goes on from CBIHPQ010000149.1 coordinate 13,622, forward strand.
CCGTGGCGGCGACGGTGCGGGCTACTACTCGCTTCGCGGCTTCTCCGTGCAGCCTAAACTCGTGAACGGCCTCCCTGGCCTAACAAACGGTACTATCAACCCAGCCAACATCGAGCGCATTGAAGTACTGAAAGGTCCGTCGGCGACGCTGTTTGGTAATGCAGTAAGCTCCTACGGCGGGCTTATTAATGTAGTGACGAAGAAACCTTACGTCGGGACAGGCGGCGAGCTGTCTTTCACGACCGGCTCTTTCGGCCTGAACCAGATCACAGGCGATTTCAATACAGCTTTAAGCAAGGAGAAGAACCTTTATTTCCGCCTCAACACGTCATATGCTACCGAACGGAGCTTCCAGGATGCGGGTTTCAGAAAGTCGTTCTTCGTGGCACCTTCGCTTTCCTATAAGGTAAATAACAAGCTTTCGTTCTCGTTTTACGGGGAAATCACCCAGGCTGAGCAAACAAACCCGATGTTCCTGTTCCTGAACCGGTCTGCTCCATCGGTTGCCAAAAACATGAAGGAACTCGGCTACAACTATAAATTGTCGTTTACAAGCAACGACCTTGCTTTGCAGAACCCGACTCAGAATTACCGCGTCGAGATGGATTACAAGCTCTCGGATACCTGGCAATCGCAAACACTGGTTTCCAAAAGCGCCACTTCTACGAAAGGTTATTACTCTTATCTGTTCGATTATGGTATCCTCCCAGGCAACACATTCACGCGTTACCTGAACAAGCAGAATGAATATACCGGAACCTCCGACATTCAGCAGAACTTCATCGGCGATTTCAAACTGGGGTCGTTCAGAAACCGTGTCGTACTAGGGCTGGATTATTTTACAGCGACTTCCACCAGCAATGGTACCGGATATGCCTTTTACGGGAACGTCACGCCCGACGGGGGAGCTAATGGTGATAATCCGTTTACGCCGAAGGTT
>CBIHPQ010000150.1:0-14549 GCA_966211825.1 uncultured Dyadobacter sp.
AAGATGAAGTAACCGCTTCTACGCCTGAAATGCCCTCCACGCCCCGCCGGATTTCCTGATAATGTTTGGACAAACCATCTTCATGATCCAGAAATATCGTCACAATTTTGTCCCTGTTAATGCCCAGGTTTTTATTCTGAAAAAGCTGCATTTGTTTGGTAATCAGTATGGAGCCAATGATGAGTGCGATGGAAACGGTGAATTGGAAAACTGTAAAAACTTTTCTTGCACGGGCGGCGCTGCCCATTGTTCCGTAACCGCCCCTGAAAATCTGGCCCGGGGCCAATCGCGAAAGAAGCAGGGCAGGGTAGCCGCCGGAAAGCAGGATACTTGAAATGTAGAAGCCGATGAGTGAGAAAATAAACCACGGACCTTTCAGAAAAGAAGCATCAACCGGTAGTTCGAGAGATTGGTAAAAATAATCCTTCAACACAAAAAATAACCCAACGGCCAATGCAAACGCGAGGGTTACATAAATGACGGATTCGAGGTAGAATTGGAAAATCAAAGCGATTCTTTGTCCACCAACTACCTTTCTGACCGAAACCTCGCCGGCGCGGGTGGAAGAAGAGGCCGTCGTGAGGTTCACATAATTGCATAACGCCAGCGAAAGGATCAGCAGCCCGATCACCGAAAAGACGATGGCTTTTTGCTTTGCAGATTTGTCATCTCTTTCAAAATGCATATCAAAAAGCGGGAACAGATCGTAGCTGTCCCTGGTATCCGTTATTTTGGAAGATGAAGAAAGCAGGGAAGGGATTTTTCGCACTACCGCTTCCCGGGAACCATTGGGGCCCAGCAGAAAATAGGTATGGTACGACCCCGTTGCACCGACGATACTAGTTTGTTTTTTCAGCTTGTTTTTGTCGAGATATCCTTTCATATCCTGCAATTCACGGGCGCGGTAAGAGATAAGGTCACTCAGGAAATCAAATTTGATACTGGAATTATGGGGCAGGTCCTTTAAAACACCGACGACTTCGAACACCAGCATTTTGTCGTATGTGATCGTTTTTCCAATTGGATCCTCGTCGCCGAAATACTTGGCCGCCATGCTTTCGGTGAGCAGGACGGTATTAGGTTTTGTCAAGGCCGTTTTTTTGTCGCCTTTAACGAATTCAAAAGAAAATATTTGCAGAAAGGCATTGTCAGCTGCCACAAATCCGACCTCGTAATTTTTGTGCTTGGCATCACGCTCGACAAGACGACTGTAAAAACTTTGGTCTGATATCCTTCCAAACTGTTGCACTTCGGCGCATTGATCCTTCACTGCCTGCCCGAAATCATACGACACCCAGGGCACGTAATAGGACTTCTCCCCATCATTATGGCTGAATTCCACTTTTACAATCCGGTTTCCATTGGCATGAAAACGGTCATGGCTATACTCGTTGGCGACGAAAGCAGCAACAAGCAAAGTGGCCGTGAGCCCGATTGCCAGCCCGCCAATGTTGACGATACTGATCACATAATGACGCTGAATGTAGCGAAAAGCGATTTTTACGTAGTGAGAAAACATGGCTAAGATGTTGAATGTCAGTTTGAAAATGCAGGTTGGTGACGGCTTCAAGCGCCTGAGTTGAAAATACTACATTCCGGCTGATCTGGCAAATACGAAGGCCGGGCAAAGGATAAGATGGCGAAAGATTTGCATGGGACGCAGCAGGTTAACTGGCTGACGAAGAGGGGACGGCCCCTGTTCACCCTTCGTATTTTGATATTATTTTGTCATGGTTAAATGGCCAATCACTAAATTTGGTCTACTTTGTCTCAACCTGACGATGGTCCGCATCCGGGTTAGCCAGATATCATTTAAGACCTTTACTTTGGGACATAAGCTTTCTGCCATGTATTTAAGAGGCATGTCAGACGTTTATAGTAGTTAAAAGAGTTCGCATTGAAAAAATCAATATGAAAAAAAGAATATTAATAGATGCAACGACAGTTGTAGAGAAGATTGATGGACTGTCCCGATATATCATTAACCTGCTGGCTCACTTTCCGGAAGATGCATTCGATAAATTCGATTTTTCGGTACTGGTTCGTGAAGGTGTTCGTCGAGAAGATTTGTGGAAAGTTTTAAAAGAAGGAAATTTTAAGATTGTCGAAGCAAAAATTGCCGCAATCGGGCCGAAGCGTGACTGGGATATGTTTTGGTTTCTGAGAAAATATAAAAAGTCATTTGATCTTTTTCACAGTACTTCAAATCAGTACCCGCTATACTTGAAGGGCGGAGTTGCTACCATTCATGATGTTACTTTCAGAAAGTTTTTCGACATGCCATGGTGGACGTTCAAAATGGGCAGGGTTTATATAAATACAGTTATAAAAAACTCGCTGGTAAAATCAACGGCTGTAATTGCGATATCCAACGCGACCAAAAATGACTTGCTGGAAAGCTATGGGGAGGAGTTTAGGGATAAAATACAGGTTATTTATCAAGGGTGGGAGCATTTTATAGCGGACCATTCCTTAAAACCGCACACAGAGAATTTGAATTTTAAAAATTATCTTCTCTATGTTGGGGCTACCCGCAAACATAAGAATATCAAAAACTTATTAAAAGCCTTTGAAATTTCATTAAAGAATATACCAGGCAATGTGCAATTGGTGCTTAGCGGAAGAACGAACTATTTGGATGAGGAAGATTTAAAGGTTGTAGAAAAAATTAATGAACGAGGAGAAAGAGTTGTTTTTACAGGATATGTATCAGATGAAGCGATTACCTATTTATTCCGTAATGCGGATGCCTTTATTTTTCCTTCGCTCTCGGAGGGTTTCGGAATACCTATTTTGGAAGCTTTTTACTTCAACAAACCTGTACTTTGTTCCAATACAACATCGCTGCCCGAAGTAGCCGGTGAGGCAGGTATATACTTCGATCCCTATAATCCTGAAAGTATTGCCGATGCAATAGTCGACTTCTATAAGGACGACTCAAAACGAATTGCTTCCATTGAAAAGGGCAAGCAGCAGCTGGCTAAGTTTTCTTCGAAAAAGAGCGCAATGGAAACAATTCAAATGTATGAGAAATGTCTTAGCAAAAGCTAAAAACTAACACTGCGCTGCACCCGGATTTGAGAGCTGATTTCTCTTTTATAACGAATGCAGATGTGTCAAGGTAAGTATCGGAGTTTCGCCGCGCTGTATTATAGCAAATACAGCGCGGCGAAATTTTTTATTTTAACAACAACTTCCTGGTTACCACCCCATTTTGCGTTTTGATACGTACCAAAAGAATGCCTGGCGTTGCTTTTGAAAGGTCCAACTGGGTTTGCAGGGAACTAGTTAGCGCGCGTCCCGACAGGTCAAAGACTGTGACTTCTTCGACATTTTCTTCTGTTTTAATATAAGCATGCCGGTTTTCATCGGCCCATACGATGAGTTCGGCCATCGAATTTCCGAATGTGACACCTTGAATGCGGGAGTGTTCTGTTTTGCCGTCAAAATCGGTTTGTCTCAATCGATAGTAGTTCGGGCCTTTTCCGGGCGTTTCGTCTGTGAAGTGGTAATCCTGGACCTGCGACGTCGTCGCGTTGCCGTCGACAAAGCCGATATCCGACCAATTCACTGCATCCGCACTTCGCTCGACGTAAAAACCCCGGTTGTTGGTTTCCGATGCTGTGCGCCAGGTAAGTTCGGCTGCCTTTCCGGCGGGAAGTGCTTTGAAGCTGATCAGGTTCACGGGAAGGATAGCCTTGTAAACCAGTTCAACCGATTCGGAGGTGTAAACCAGCTCCCAACCCTGTTTCAAACCAGTCACCGTTTCAAATGTCCCGTTTCCACCGAAGGAAAGGATCCTCAGTTGCAGGTCCACCGGAGGGATGAAGTTGATATCGAGTTCCAATTTTCCGGCAATTTTCCCATTGTTGAGATCGAGACGGGATACCTTGTACAACTCCGGAAAACGGGCTGCATCAAGTTTGATTTGCAATGTATTGCCAGCGTCGAGACTCAGCGACGTCTCCCGAAATCTTGTTTCGCCGAATTCGGGGGCAATCCTGCCGCCATAAGTAGAGAAGCCGTAAACATCACCCGGTCCGGACTTGAAAACACCGATGTTGGCAAACTGGCCTAGCTGGGGCGAATTCACGATCCTGCCTGGCTGAGATTCTACTTGAACCGCCACTTCCCCGCCATTCAGGAAATTCTCCACGCCGAGTTGAATGCCCCTGTCGATCGCCTTGACGCTCAGCTGACCGGTCGCTTCGTTCTTAAACCGGCCTGCTGTCTGAATACCGATAGATGAACGCCTTACCGATCCGATATCAATTTTCGCATAATTGTTGAAGATGCCTTTATTGTTGAGTGTTATGGCAAGGTCGGCACCGCCCGACTGCCGGTCGATGGCAAGATTTGCTCCGACGTTGTTGTTGAAAACGCCGCTCGCCTCATTGGTAAGACCTTCGCCACCCGGAGAAGCATTTTTGCCAATGATGATGATGGCATTGTTATTGAAAGTTCCGCGGTTGGCAAGGCCTGCAGTACCGGTATGGTCCACTGTCAGGCTTCCTTTCAAATCATTGGTAAATGTCCCCCTGTTGTCCACCCCAACCGATGCCGGTCCCGTATCTGTCGCTCCGACGGAGATTTTCGCGTCGTTGTAGAAGACAGCGCCGGTTTCGTTGTAGATGCCGTCATACGCGGGAATATCGCCGGTGGTTATATTGTTAAAAGTTGCCAGATTGGCGATTGCTGGCGCGGAACTATAACCAATGAGCCCAAATGTGATCTTTCCTTCGTTGGTGAAAGTACCGGCAAGATTTGCGATTGCATTGGAGGAAGGTTGGTCTACGTGGATCTCGCCGCCCGGACGATTATTAAACACCGCCTGGTTGATCAAACACACTTGTGTGGACTCGGTCCTGGACTTGAAAGTGAGAAGCCCGCTATTGTTAATCGTACCCAGGTTGTTGACACTGCCGGGGATTGCCTGTGGAATATTAAATATCATCGCGCCCACAACCGTCAGTTTTCCGCCTTGTGCGATCGTCATTGCTGCGTCGGCCTGCACGAACAGGCTCCGGGCTCTTGCTGCCGTCGTATTGCCGATCACGGGATCGTTGGCAGTTTCCGGAATGACGACGTGATCTGTCGAAACGGGCACCGTACCGCCATCCCAGTTCGCTGCCGTGCCCCAGTCCGCTGAAACCTGGCCAGTCCACACTGCTGTTCCCGGAACCGCTGCGGGCGCTGCATCTGGCCGGCGGCCGGGAATGGCGAATGCGTTGCCTGCCAGCATCCAATGGATGAATAGTAAAAGAAAAAAGGCGCCGGAAGACGGACGGCGTTTGCGCAATGCAGAAAGTATAGTTACCATCAATAGTTTACGGGTTTAGGCCAGCTGTACCAGCGGCTCAAATACGCCCCCAAGATGGTCCTGAACCTCACCAGGACAAAAAAATAGGGACGAACAACCGTTCCCCGGGATGAACTACGACTGGTTTGGGAAGTTATGCAAAGCAAAACTGCTTTATAAATCTAACCTTATGATGCAGTAAATAGAAAAAGACCGCCTCAAATCAAGTCAAGACGGCCTTTTGTTATATATGCCAACAACCTAATATTTATAGCAATCATCTGGTGATGAAAACCTTCTGGATATGTTCGCTGCCATCTGATACTTGTTAAAAGCTCGGCGCAGCTCATCCCGTCGCGACGAGGCCGGGTATCACGCCGTTTATGAGGGCTTTTTGGTATATACTGCCATGCATAAAACGTCTCAAAGTTGACACGACTTATGGGCGCCAGCAATCATCTGGTTAGGGTATTTTTCTACGATAAAAGGGTAGTTGGCTACCGTTAATGTAGTATCTGAACTCCGGGAAATGGTGCGCTATTATCCCAGGGTTGCCGACAACAGAATGGCAAAGGCCGGCATTTTGGCGTAATTGGCCTCTTAGCCCCCCTTGGTTGTCGCGAAAGCCCACAAATTTTGTCCTTCGGCGGGGATAGTTTTGTGCAGGAAATATCTTTCAAAATAAACAACACTTACAATGAGAAAGCTGGTTTTATTTGCGCACATCTCCCTCGATGGTTTTGCCGGTGACAAGAACGGTGGACTTGACTTTTTATCTTATGATGGGGAGCTGCAGCAGTTCGCGGAGGAATTGGTCAAAACAGTGGGTGCTCCTGTCTATGGCAAAAACACTTACCATTTAATGGAAGGTTACTGGCCTAGCGTCTTGAACGACCCCAATGCAAATACGCATGCCCTTGCACACGCGAAATGGGTGCAGGAAATTCCTAAAATAGTTTTCTCTACAACATTGGAAAGTGCGGATTGGAATAACACCACGCTTATCAAAGACAACATTGTGGAAGAGGTGAACAAACTGAAACAGCAACCGGGCAAGGACCTGGTGATATTCGGCAGCCCCGGGCTCGCCAAAAGCTTGATGAACCTCGGGCTGATCGATGAGTACAGGCTGACCCTGCATCCAATCGTAATGGGGGAGGGGATCAGTTTGTTTGACAGCAATAAACAGAAGAGCAAATTGAAATTGCTGGAATCAAAAACGCTGGGTTCGGGCGTCGTTACGTTGCATTACACGAATCGATGAAGCGCTGGATATTTTGGGCTACTTTTGTGCATGAACGAAACGATTATGCTTCCCGTCGATTATCAGGGCGAAGTCCGGGAGTTGCCTTTGACTATTGTCCCGCTCGGTTACACTTATCAGTTGCATGTCGAGGTTGAGGGCAAGACGCTGATATTTGAAAAGGACGATCAGGGAGAGTACCGGGTTATCGACGCCGCCCACAATGCAGGAGTTGTCAGCAAAGGGCTTGTTGCGGCGATAGTTGCCACGTTGGAGGCGCTTTAATGGTTTGGGGGGCGCTCTAACGCCACCCCAAACCAGGTGCCACATGTTCTAAAATCGAAGACAATACATGCACATTGTAATCAACTCCTAATGTATTCGGTATTGTCAAAAGAAGCGTATCCGCTTCCTGAATAGCCTCGTCCTGCGCCAATTCTTTTATCAGTTGATCCGGCTCCGCTGCGTAGCTTCTGCCGAAAATCGCACGTTTGTCCTGTTCGATCATTCCGATTTTATCGCGCCGGTTGGTTTCCTGCCCGAAGAAATAGCGGTCCTGATCGGTTACCAATGCGAAAATCGACCGGCTCACCGACACCCTTGGCTCACGCTGGTGCCCCGCTTTTTTCCACGCTTCTTTATACAACCTGATCTGCTCTGCTTGCTGCACATGAAAAGGCTTGCCGCTTTCATCGAATTTCAAGGTTGAACTTTGAAGGTACATCCCGTTTTCAGCTGCCCAAACTGCCGTGGCATTGGAAGCAGCGCCCCACCAAATGCGTTCCCGCAGTCCTTCGGAATAGGGTTCCAAACGTAGTAATCCCGGTGGGTTCGGAAACATCGGGTAGGGATTGGGCCGTGCAAATCCTACACCTTTGAGCTTGTCCAGGAATTCCAGTGCCTTGTGGCGTCCCATATCTGCGTCGGTTTCACCGTCCGCCGGTTCATATCCGAAATAGCGCCACCCTTCGATGACCTGCTCCGGCGATCCCCTGCTGATACCCAATTGCAAGCGCCCCTCCGAAATCAAATCGGCGGCACCGGCATCTTCCACCATATACAGCGGATTTTCATAACGCATGTCAATCACGCCCGTTCCAATCTCTATTTTGCTTGTTTTGGCTCCGATAGCCGAAAGCAAAGGAAATGGCGATGCTAGCTGAGCTGCAAAATGATGTACGCGAAAGTAAGCGCCGTCCAAACCGATTTCTTCGGCGGCAACAGCAAGGTCAATGGATTGAAGCAGCGTGTCACTCGCTGTCTGGGCTTTATAAGCCGGATGGTCAGACCAATGTCCGAACGATAAAAATCCTATTTTCTTCATCATGTCGGCTACGAATATAATTCATTCGTGTTGCCTGCAAACAGGTTTTTTGCATTATTTCAAACGCAATGCTTCATCTTCGACGGAATCACGCGGCATAAGGTCCAATAACTCCGGTTAAATTGTTGTGTTCGAAGGATTGTATTATTTTTTATCAGAAGAATAATAGAATATGACTTTCCCGGGACAATAGCATCGTCATTTTTCCGTGTTAAAAATAATAACTGGGAAAGTATGGTTACTTTCGCGGGATATTTGTGCTTTGTGCAAATTCAAAAAACTAACATAACACACCACGTCTTCAATAATATGCTTCAAGGTATTCAAATACTTCGCGCGCTGGCTGCGCTGCTCGTAGTATTTGCCCATTTCGAATATGTAAAACCGGCCGTAGGGGGCTTCGGAGTCGATATATTCTTCGTGATCAGTGGCTTTATCATGGCCTACATTGCCGACAAATCCACCGATGGTTTCCTGTACCGGCGCATTATCCGCATTGTACCGCTCTATTACGCAATGACATTCCTTACAACCGGCCTATACCTGGTAAAGCCCGACTGGTTCCGGAACGTCATCGTAACGCCCGCTGCGCTGGCCAAGTCATTGCTGTTCATTCCCTATCATATCAATGAGAGCGGGCCTATCCTGGCGCTGGGCTGGACGTTGAACTATGAAATGTTCTTTTACCTGTCCATTGCCCTTTTCATCTCCATTTTCGGAGGAAAAAAGGGGATGATCGCCTGCCTCATCGGATTGTCACTTTTCGTACTGATCTCGGCCCTCGTGGTTTGGGAGAATTATGAGTTGCGCTTCTGGGGCAGCAGTATGGTGATGGAGTTTGTCTTCGGGGGTATTTTGTATTATCTCTGGAAATACCAGCTCCGTTCTGCGACGCAACCGGTTAAAAATGCATTGGTGATAGTCGGGTTCGCAGCGTTGGCATTTTTAATGTATGCTGAATATACCTGCGGTTTTTCTTCACAGCGTTTTCTGCTCTTCGGCTTGCCCTCAGCGCTGGTAGCATGTGGGTTCCTTATGTTGGAAAATCGCATTAACCCTCAAAACAAAATTCATTCAACCATGGTATTGCTTGGCGATTCCAGTTATGCCATGTACCTCGTGCACCCGTTTGTCATTTACGCATTCCTGCGATTGGTATATGTACGGTTAAATTTGCAAGGGCCTGTATCCGACTTCCTGGGTCTGGTACTTTCGATGATCCTGGTTTGCCTTGTAAGCGTCGCCCTGCATAATTGGTTTGAAAAGCCCATGATCAGTCTGCTCAAATCCGTGCTGGACAAGCACTTTGATTCCCGCAAAGCGGTAGTAAAAAGTTAATTATTGAAGTATGCCTAATATTGCCTTTTTCATTTACAATATCTCAGCGGTTGGAGGAACAGAACGCGTAGCTACGGTCATCATCAACGAACTTGCCAAAAGAGATTACAACGTTCATATATTAAGCCTCCATGGCGATCCCGACAAGGTTTTCTTTCCATTGGAGCCCAATGTGAATATAACCAGCCTTTATATCGATGATATGAAAGGCGTCGGAAAAATCCTCCATTCGCAGCGCAGGATCCGGCAGTTCGTCAAACGCAACAATATCGACACATTTGTTACGGTTGAGTCGAATATGGCTATCCATTCGGTTTCGTCGCTTGCATTCACCGGCGTCCGGCATGTGGTTTGGGAGCATTTCAATTTCAGGGTAAGCCTGGGGCTGGCGTCCAGGTCCCTGGCCCGGCAGCTCGTACTTTGTTTTGCCGACAGGATCGTAACACTGACAGCCCGTGACAAGCAATTCTGGCAAGAAGGCGCATGGTACCGCAATGCGCAGCTCGTACACATTCCAAACCCTATGTTCCTGGAAGAGCAGCAAGTGAATGAAAATCCATCTAAAACGGTGATTTCCGTTGGAAGACATACATTTCAAAAAGGTTTTGACCTGCTGGTGGAGGCCTGGGACGGACTACCCGCAGAGCTGCGGAAAGAATGGAAGTTGCTTATCATCGGCGACGGTGAAGACAAGCCGCTCGTTGAAAAGAAAATAGCGGAACTCGGCCTCGGGGACTCGGTTGAACTCGTGGGCGCTACCAAAGCGGTTTTTAAGTATTTCGAAAAAGCCTCCGTGTTTTGCCTGAGCTCACGGTTCGAGGGGTTGCCGATGGTGCTTCTGGAAGCATTGGCATTCCACCTGCCGATTGTTGCCTTCGATTGCGACACCGGGCCGGGGGAACTGATCGAGAATGGGCAAAACGGTATCCTGGTGGAGGCAGAAAATGTACATAAAATGTCACATTCGCTGGCTGCCGTGATGAAAGACGACAGCCTCCGCGAGCGCATGAGGAATTACAAATCACAAAAGCTTCCCGTGCTCGAACTGGACACTGTCATAGAGCAGTGGGGCCGCGTGCTCAATTAAGCGCACAACCAAAAACGGCTCTTCAAGAACGCTCCGCGATACCAGACAATACATCTTAAAGGGGGAAAGCCGATGTTTAACCGGGGAATAACTACAATACAGGTGTTTTGTGTTTTCTCCCTCATGGCGAGGTTATCAATTTTGTAAAGCTAAGCGACAGAGCCAAATCTGACCGCGAGGCCGGTGTCTGCACGCTGCCGATAGCCGATTACATTATCTTTTAACCACAGCCATGAAAAAAAATGCATTTCTGCTCATTGCCCTCTGCTTCTCGATTACCTGGTCACGAGGGCAGGATTCCGCCCGCTACCAGCTCCGTCTTTCAATGCCTGTTTTAGATCTTCCTCAAAACAAGGATCTTCCCTACCATTATCCCTCCATGAACCAGGCCCTGGAATTTTCCACCGACTTTTATGAGCTGGGGTATCTTGGCATTGACAAGCTGGGAAATGCGCTTTTTAAGCCCAAAACCAAAGAACAAACATTCGGGAAGAAGTTGCTGAATGCCGGGTTTAAGTATCTGCTAAGCGCAGGATTTGTTAAATATGGAAGTGAACTGCCCATCCCGCTTGGCGTTTGGGCCCATGAAGAGTTTCACAGGGCTGTTTTGGGCGTCAATAACGTCGATTCGAAGAATGGTAACTGGTTTCCGCACCGTTGGGACGGGACGGTGTACGGCATTAGTGATCAGGATTTGGCGACGCTTAAAAGTAACGACGTCAACCAGCTACTTTATGCTTACGTTGCCGGCGTGCAGTCGGAAGTTGCCATGAACCGGAAAATCGGTATTCAGGATTTTTACAAAAAACGAACATTGCCTAAAAATGCGCTCATCCTTTATAATGCCTGGTATGTTTGGGATTACTTCAAATTTTCAGCCAGTTCTGTAACGGATTGGGTGAAAGTCTGGGGCGCGGGGAGTGAGCATGCGGATCCGAAACAGCGGGATTTTGCCGGGGCTGACTTGACCGCCTGGGCCTATGATATGTTCAATCCCGAAAATCCCTATACTGACAGAGATAGGTTCCCGAATGGAGAAGGTGTTAATCGCCGCATCGGCTATTCGGATTTGTCCGTTGAAGCGCAGCAGTATCTGGTCAAACAAAAGAAGCTGTCGATGCTGAATTTTGTAAACCCGGCGATATTTTTCGTGAACCGCAGTCCGCTTGGCAGGTACACATCGTTTAATTTCTTCCTGCAATATGCTCCTACACATTTTGGTAACGACGTTTCACTAACCCTCCCGGTGCAACACCGGAACATCGACTTCCTGTTGGGCGTGCACAAATTCAGCAACTACAAATCACGAGGGTATGGACTTGATTTAGGCCTTTTTAATAGAAAAGTCACCAAACGCCTGGAAGCCGACCTGGCCGTGCGGATTTGGAACCAGCCCGAAAGCTTTTTCAGCAATGCCAAAGAAACGGGCGGGGCCTTGCAACTGGATGTCCGCTACCGGATCACAAACAATATAGCGCTCGGCATAGGTTTCAACGGCAAAACCAGGGGCTGGCAAATGGGTTCTCCCTACCTCAAATCAAACCTTTCGTCCAGCCTGGGATTGAGTTATGTCCTGAGATAAAAATCGGTGTATCAGTGATGAGGGGGCAGCTTGACATGGGCAGACGGAAATACACTGAAAATCAGGCTTTTTTTAGTCAGCCCCGCCACGAATTCATAGGCAGCAGTGTCTGAACTAATGTAGACATTTCAAGTTTGAATTGTCTTTTCCGGTTATCCATCGGAATGTCATATTCGTCCACATTTTCCAGCTTGCTATGAAAACTTTTACGTTTGCCATTTGCCTTTTGTTTTCAGCGCTTGTTTCCTACGCTACCGTTCCCGAAGACGGTTACCCCAACAAAATTGACAAAGCTCCTGCCATTGTAATCCATCGCAATTCCCCGGTTGATGACATGGCCTTCACGGTGTGCCTTGAAGCCGAAGATGCCGATGGCACCGGACCGGTTAGCGAAGATCCCAATGCTTCCAATAGCAAGACGCGCGGTGAACGGGATAACTGGGATTATTATGTTGATTATGCGCCGAACAATACGCCGGCCGGGAAATATCAGCTAACGATCCGCTACTATGCCGAATCTAACTCGACCGTGAATGTTTCCGTGAACGATGGCTCCATCTTCGCAGTCAATCTCCCGGCTTCACATTCCTGGAACGTTGTCTGGGCAGAGCAGTCCTTTGAAGTGACACTCAATGAAGGAAGTAACAAGATCCGCATTCAGGAGCAGTACGGGTATAATGTACGGCAGGATAAAATTTGCCTGACGAAAGTCGGGGAGCCCTTACCATGTGACTTCACAATACTCCCTCACGTACTGGAAGTCTCCCCGATTTATACCCCCGGGCAGACCATGACATTTTACGCCAAATGTACGGGCACTGCCTGCAATGCGACCACCTATTTGTGGACCGGCAATGGTGTTAGCGCGCCTGGTCAGTCGATTACCGTCGCTGCACCGGCAACCCTCGGTGATTACTACTATACCTTGACCACATCGAGAGAGGGCTGTCCGGACACCGTCACGACGCTGCCGATAAGGGTGCAAACCACACCAGCAATCTGCGATTATTCGATCGGAACGATCATAAGTAACAACAAACCCTCGTGCGGACAGGGCGTAGGTGTGAGTGCCGACTGCTTTGGTAGCGGTTGTCTCGGTCTTAATTACAAATGGAGCGGGCCGGGAGTGGACATTTCGGGCACAAGCTACATCAGCTTCTACGCTCCATCTGCAAACGGCAAATACACCTACACCATGACCACCTCCAAGCCGGGATGTCCGGAAACTGTCCGTGAATTCGAGCTCACGGTAAGCGGCTGTGGCAGCGAACCGTTCAATGCCTGCGTGGAGGCTGAAAACTCGAATGGCAACGGGCCGGTTACTGAAGATCCCAATGCATCCAACGGCAAAACAAGAGGTGCAGAGAATAACTGGGACCACTACGTTGAATATGCAGTGAACGGCGTACCTGCAGCCGGTCCGTATGAACTCACATTGCGTTACTATGCGGCGGGCGACGGGGCGGTTGACATTATCGTTAACGGGGGTGAATTGGTGCCTGTGGTAGGCCTGCCCTCCACGCATTCATGGAATATCGCCTGGGGAGAACGAACTGTAACAGTACACCTGGCCGCGGGCAACAACAAGATCCGGCTTGTAGGGCTGCCCGGTTACAGCCCGGTTCGCCAGGATAAAATTTGCGTTACGCCCAGCAACTGGACCGGTACACCTCCTGCCTGCGACTTCGACGTCGCCGCCAGGGCCGTCATTATTTCGCCGTCCTGCCAGGACGCCGTCGCGATTTACGCGCTCTGCTCCGGCGCTGACTGTGAATCGGTCAGTTACCGGTGGACCGGGAACGGGATCGACGAGGAGGGGAGCATTGTACGTCTTGCCCCGCCCGGAAGGAACGGCACATTCACCTACACCGTCACGGCTACCAAGAATTTATGCGTACCCAAAACGGCCACAGTTGAATTTACCACCACCGGCTGCGATACCGGCGAACCATTCAGCGCCTGCGTGGAAGCGGAGCATTCGGCCAGCAATGGTCCGGGTTCCGATGATCCTAATGCATCCAACGGCCAAACCCGGGGAGCGGAAAATAACTACGATTATTATGTCGACTACGCGATCAACGACGTACCGGCATCGGGCTTCTATCCTGTAACGCTGCGGTATTATGCTGCCCAGGATGCACAGGTGAGCGTTACGATCAATGATGTTTTGGCAATTCCTTCGCTCCCGCTCGCCGCTACGCACAGCTGGAATATCGTTTGGAGAGAAGAAACGCTCTACATTACCTTGTTTAAGGGAAACAATGTGGTCCGCATTCAGGGCCTTCCGGGCGCGGCCTGCCGCCAGGACCGTTTCTGCGTACATCCGGCGGTTTCCACCGTCCGTATGGCAGCGCCGGAGAGCTTGGAACTGCAAACCGACGCTCCCGTGCTGAAAGCTTTCCCTAACCCGGCACCAGGAGAGTTCAAAGCTGCATTCTATCTGAAAACCGGCGAAACAGGAACAATCCAGGTTACCGACATTCAGGGCAAAGTTTGGCATACGCAGCGCGTCAAAGGCAAAGGCCCGCACGAAGAACGCATCAACCTGGGCAATGCACCGTCAGGCATTTACCTGCTGCAAGTCAAGAAGCCCGATTCGGTGGAAACGAAAAAAATCCTCCTCACACGCTAATGCAAAAAAGGGCTGTCCGGAAACGGGCAGCCCTTTATTGCATT
>CBIHPQ010000151.1:0-14547 GCA_966211825.1 uncultured Dyadobacter sp.
GTATTTTAGGGGTTACCATTTGCTGTTCATCTTTTATTCTGTATAAATATTTACCCCCTGCACCACCCGGCTGATGGATCCGGACCGCGACGGATTATCGGGATTAAGTCCCAAATGCACCGCACTGTAATAACCCAGCAGCTGACCGACAAGGGTAGCCGGGATCATTTGGTACTGATTGTCCGGATGAATGGATAATGCTATTTTGCTGCTGTGCGGCAAGGCCAGTTCATCTATCCCCCCGATTTGCAGGGACTGGATTTCCCGCGCATCACGTGCGATGTCCTCGGCCAGGTCACGCTCGTAGCGCATCACATGCGGGTTTCTCGAAAACAAGTAAACCATCAGGGTATTTTCATGCACGAAAGCCCGCGGCCCGTGCCGGAACCCCAGAAATGAATCCGACATACATACTTGTTTCCCGTCGGTCAGTTCCAGCAATTTCAGATGGCATTCCCTGGCGATGCCGAGCATTTCGCCCGAGCCCAGAAAAACAACCCGCTCAAACCTTTCCAGGACCAGCTTTTCCAGTAAAAATTTATTTTCCAAAATCAGGCTCCCTTGTTCGATGATGCGCTGCACTTTCAGGAATTCATCATCCAGTGACCCAGCATGCGCCACCAGCAATGCGCTTAGCAGCATACACGTGAAGCTGCTCGTCATCGCGAGGCTTTTGTCGTTGGTAGCTTCGGGCAGTACGATACAATATACCTTGTGAGGACTGGTATTGCCCAGTTCGGCCAGCGCGCCGTCACCGTTGCAGGTGATGATCAAATGATAGGCCTCATCGCAGCATGTATCGGCCAGCTTTACCGCTTCCGCACTCTCGGGACTGTTTCCTGAGCGGGCAAAAGAAATCAGCAGCGTCGGCATTGGCTGGATAAATACCGATTTGGGTTCGGTTACGATTTCGGTCGTCGGCACTGCCTGGACCGGCCTGCGCCATATTTTCTGTAAGGTTCCCCGCGCTGCGTCACCGATAAACCCCGACGTGCCCGCCCCGGTCAGCACAACCCTCAGATTGTCTTTTTGCAGGATCGGCTTTAAAAACTCGTCGATTGCGCGGCTTTGCTTCTTTATTACATGATATACTTCGTCCCACAGCTCCGGCTGTGAGAGTATTTCTCTCTGCGTGTGTAATGCCCCGGTGCTTTCAGGCGCATTGAGTTCGTTATTGATTTTTATCATTCCCGCAGTTTCAGAGGGTGGTAGGTTTTAATATTTGGTGGCATAATACAATGGCGACTCAAATTAAACATCATAAAACGAAAGTAAAAAATATTACTAAACCTTTCTTTTAATTTATTTAATCTTACTCCTATCTTGCAAGAAAAATTATTGGTGCATTTTGAGCAAGAAGAGCAGGGGACATCGCTTATCTTGCCAAACAAGCACTTCCTGAACTCCTATTTATGATTCCGACAGCAGAGACGACCTCACCACAAGGACTTACGATAGAAGATTTGTGTAAAATCAAAAAAGTGGGCGTCCCGCTACTGTCGCCGGACGAAAAGCATCTGGTGTATCAACTGGCGTCAGCCGATTTCGACGAAGATGATCATTATGAGCTGATTATACTGATGTCGTTGGATAAAAACACAAAGACGACGATCGGCCGGGGCACCGCACATGCCTGGTCGCCCGACGGTGCGGAACTCCTGTATGAAACCGGGGACGGCTCGCTGCATATCTATACCGTTCACACCGCCACAGCCCGGTTCTTAACCCGGCGTTTTGAATCTTCTTATTTCATCAATCACCTTACCCTTAATAACTGCACCTGGTCGCCCGACGGAAAATACATCGCCTACACAGGAGCCGACATTTCAGCGGCAGATTTACAGAAACCGGCGGTCCGGGTGATCGATGATCTTTTATACAAATCAAAGGGCGGGCGAGGCAGACCCTACTATGCCGACCATGCCCACACCCACATTTACCTGATTCAGGCCGAGGGAGGCACGGCGGAACTGCTTACGCCGGGACCTTACAATGAGCATTCTATCACCTGGTCGCCAGACAGCCAGCACATTGCATTTATCAGCAACAGAGCAGACCAGCCCGACGACATGCAGCAGAGCAACGTCTGGAAGGTTAATGTCCCTACAAAAAGCATTTCGCAAGTAACTGACCACAATGGCCTGGCCTACCAGCCCATATGGTCGCCGGACGGGAAGCACATTGCATTTTTGGCAACGCCAGGCCCTGTTGGCACCAATGACAGCCCTGCCGAGGACACGCACATTGCGCTGATTTCACCGGAAGACGGACAATTTCGTTACCTGACCAAATCGCTGGATCGCAGAGCCGAGCACGTGCGCTGGCATCCTTCCGGAGGTTATCTGTATTTCACAGCGGGCGATCGCGGCAACACTTCCGTTTACCGGGCGGGCGTGGATACAGAAAACATTGAAATCGTTCAGGGCGGCGAAGGCTGCATTTCCGAATTCTGCCTTGATGCCCGCGGTGAAAGTCTCGTGTTTGCGAAATCAGATACCAATTATCCCGCCGAGATTTTTCAGTCAAATCCTAAAAGTGGCGAAAACCGGCAGATCACGCAGGAAAACGCGGCGTGGCTGGCGACGAAAACCCTGCAACTCGCCGAAACATTCTGGTTCGAAAGCTTTGATAAAACGCTGGTGCAGGGTTGGCTGATGCGGCCTGTTGGCTTTGAGGAAACACAGCAGTATCCGCTCATTCTGTTGATCCACGGCGGCCCGCACAATATGTTTGGCCACGATTTCGACGAACGCATGCATTTGCTCTCGCAGGCTGGCTATGCGGTGGTGTATATTAATCCAAGAGGCAGCCACGGCTACGGACAAGCGTTTTCAAACGGCACGCTGAGTAACTGGGGAGGTGGTGATTACCAGGACTTAATGACTGGCGTGGATTATATTTTGGATCAAAACGCATGGCTGGACGCAGCAAGGCTTGGTGTTACAGGCCAGAGCTATGGCGGCTACATGACCAACTGGATCGTTACCCAAACTTCGCGCTTCAAAGCAGCCGTAACCGACGGCGGTTTAAGCAATCTGGTCAGTTTTGCCGGTACTTCCTTATATCATTCTTTAATGGAATCCGAATTCGGCGGGCGGGCGCATGATCGTTTTGATTTATTATGGAAATGCTCGCCGTTGCGCAATGCAGCGCACGCGACTACGCCAATTTTAATCCTACACGGCGAAACCGACAACGAAGTCCCATTTTCCCAGGCCGAGGAAATGTTTATCGCACTTAAAAAACGCGGCGTGCCTACCCAACTCGTTCAATACACCGGCGAAGGGCACGGCTGGCGGCCGGAACTGAGCCCCCGCAACAAAGCCGACCTGAGCGAGCGGATGATCCGCTGGTTTGATACTTATGTAAAATCGACACCTAATGAGCAGTAAGACAAATAGTTGGCTGATTTACGTAATCATTCATGTCCTGTTCATCGGAATATGGGGAGCCGTGATTGAAATCCCTGAAAAAAACGGTTTCCCTGCGACGCTGGGCTATGTGGTCTGGGCGCTGACAATGGTTCCGGCCGCCATAGCTGCATTAAAAACAAAGGGCTGGAAGCTGGATTTCAACAAAAAAGCAATGCTTTGGGGCGGTTTGGCCGGGCTCCTCGGCGCAGGCGGGCAACTGGTGCTTTTCTTTACGCTGCGCATCGCGCCGGCCTATCTGGTTTTTCCGCTCCTCTCCCTGACGCCCGTTGTGACGATCTTGATGGCGGTTCTGCTGCTTCATGAAAAAACAGGTAAAATGGGCTGGATCGGCGTCGGCCTGGCATTGATTTCCATTTTTATGCTCTCTTACCAGCCTGCGGGCGCCGGTCAGGTGAGCGGCTACACGTGGATGCTGCTGGTAGCGGTGCCGCTTTTTGCCTGGGGCGCCCAGGGTTACATTATGCGGTTTGCCAACGAAATTATGTCTGCCGAAAGTCTGTATTTCTATATGACGGCAACTTCGGTGATGCTGATTCCACTGGCATTATACATGACCGATTTCAACCAACCCATCGAATGGGGCCTCAAAGGCCCCTATTTATCGGCTATCTTACAGTCGCTCAATGCGTTTGGCGCCCTCTGCCTGGTTTACGCCTTCCGTTACGGCAAAGCGATCATCATCGCACCGATCACCACGGCGCTTTCGCCCGTTCTCACGGTAAGCCTCTCCCTTGCGATATACCAAACCATCCCCCACCCCATTATTATCGCCGGCATTGCCGTCGCTATCATTTCTGCACTTTTGATGGGTTTCGAGGAAGTTTCGGATTAAATGAAATAAAAAAGAAAGATTTCGAAAGATATTTTTGTGACATTATGCTTAGATTCTTATATTGGCATAGTTAATGATACTACCTAACTAAACCTCCAAGACTTGACACGTGCATTACACCTGTGGCTGCTTTTCATATGCGCCGCCACCGCGCTTGCGCAGCAATCGCCAGCCCCCGAAAAGAACGTTGTCTTTATTGAATATCCGGATTTTCCCGAGGCGCACTCCACCTGGGGTTCAATCGGCTATAATGCGGCTTCCAACACGGTGCACATCGGGGTTACCAATCATGCCAACAACATCGGCCTGTACACTTTTAATCCCGTGCAGCATGAGATGAAACTAAATGGTTTCGTCCGGGACATGGCGCATTTGCGTGAATATCAGTGGCAGGGAAAAATCCATTCCAAAATCGTGGCGGCACCGGATGGTTCGATTTATTTCTCGACCGACGGCGGCGAGTCGCGTGAGGAATACCTGATGGAACATCCGCAGGGCTATGCGGGCGGCTTTTTCATGAAATGGGACCCCAAAACCGGCAGCGTGCAAAACTTGGGGATCGGCATGCAGTACGAAAGTATCAAGGATGTCGACATCGATCCGAAAACCGGAATCATCTACGGGATCACCTACCCGCAGGCGCATTTCCTGGTTTATGATCCAGCCAAAAATCAAATGCGTGACCTCGGCCGCCTGGCCAGCTCCCACGTACCGCGCGTGATGTTCACCGACTGGTGGGGCAACTGCTATTATGTGGATTGGCGACAGCGTTTGGTAAAGTATGAAAAAGACAGTGACTCATTGGTTTTTGCCCGCGAGAGCCTCCCTGCATTTCCCGGAACGCCTGGCTCTAAGATCATTACGGGAGTGACAGCCTATGCCAAAGACGAGGCCAAAGGAGTGATTTACCTGATCACCTACGGCGCCAAACTCATTGCATTTTACCCTGAGAAAGAAGGAATTGGAAGAGTGAAAGATCTGGGCGGTGTGATAGAAACAGGCAAGGCAGATGCCTGGGGACCCTATGTACCCAACCTGAACCTTGGCCAGAATGGCAAGTTATACTACATCATCGGCGGCCACGATAATTATGTAATCAAAGACAAAACCTTGCTCGTGGAATGCGACCCCGCGACGGGAAAAAAGACGATCCTGCGCGAATACCCCACTACGGAGGTTACCGAGGCCACCGGCTGCGACATCCGGGATAAGGACGGGAATCTCTACTTCGCCGCCCGGCGCAATCCTTCCGGCGTGGGCGATTCAACCCGCCCGTTTATGATCCAGTTCAATCCCGAAAAAGAGGTCCGGAAATGAGAAATTTTACCAAAATACTGCTACTTGCCCTGCTCCTGACCTGTTCCGGTGAGCTCCTCGCCCAGTATACTTTTTTTACCCCCAAAGAGGCATTTGCCATAGAAGTTTCGCTGCCGAACAGCGCGGAAAAGCGCCTGCCCATGTACCGGAATGCCATCACGTCGCTGCACGTGCAAGGTGACTTTATACTGGGCGGGACTACGGCGAAGGATGGATTGTCCCCCTATCTTTTCATAGCCTCAATTTCCAGGAAAACATTACTGACCACAAAGGACTTGCAAGAAATTGTCCCGGGTCAAAAAGGCATTACTACCGGCTTTTGCAAAGGTGCAGGTACCCAACTTTACGCAGGAACCATGGCCCAGGCGAATAAAAACCAACAGCCGGGACATTTGTTACAAATAAGCATCGGGAACGGCGGAGCAATGGAGGTAAAAGACCTGGGCACCCCGGTTCCCGGAGAAAGCATTTTCACGCTCCTGGGCAACAAGCAAGGCACTGAGCTGTACGGCATTAGTTACCCAGGCGGCCGTTTTTTTACCTATCATATTTCAACCCGGAAAACACAGATTTTCGACGATGTGGCTCCCAAGGAAAAGGAATTGAACAACCTGCACGAATATGCTGTGGGGCCGGAAGTTTACTTGTGTAGAGCATTGGTTCAGGACCATGCAGGAATCGTTTATGGCAATACGGCAGGGAACCGGATATTTGCTTTTGATCCTGTTAAAAGGACTTTCGAGTTACTGAAAAATCCGCTTCCGGCAGCCTGGGGGCGGGAAGTGCTGGGGCAGGTGGAAGCATGGGCGAAAGGGCCCGATGGAAAACTGTATGGCGGCAATGCCGGTGACGGTCAGCTCTTTGTACTGGATCCTGCTACCCAAAAAATCAAAAACCTGGGCAAACCTGCGATGATGCCCCGCTTGCAGGCATTGGCTTTCGGGGGCGATGGCAGGCTGTACGGACTTGCCGGCGGCACGCCGGGTTATTCGCATTTGTTTTATTATGATGAAAAAGGCGCTGGTTTTGTAGATCTGGGCAACCCTGAATTTGCGATGGTAGCGCCCGGCATTGAGCAGGGCATTTTGTGGCGGGGTTTTCAGCTGAGTACGCTTGCCGCTTCCGATGATGGCAAATACATGGTCATCGGCGAAAATGAAGCATTGAGCCAGCTCATGGTTTTTCCGGTTAAATAAAGCATTAGATCAACATTCCTGAACGCACTAATGGCAAGATTTACTATTCTATTCTTTTGTGTTCTGACTGCTTTAAGTAGTGGATTTAGATCCTACGCCGCTGATCCGTGGCGATTGAGCGCACTACCTTCCTCCGTCAGACTCGATCCTGTCACCAACGAGATTATCGAGCATCGTTTTAAAGGCGTACCCTTCAATCAAAAAGGACATCTTCTGGACAAAAACTGGATCTATGATGGAAAACAGGTTTCCCTGCACGGTGCACGTGGCGAATATGTTTCGTTTCAACTGGTTCTGACCAATGAATCCGATGCGGAACTGACCGGGATTCAGCTTGAAATGTCCCCTTTCAAAAATGGGAACACCGAGCTTACCGTCAAACCTGAGCTTTTTCTGGAATGGTCGGTGAATGTGCTGAGTACCAGCACAGGTTATCCCAAATCCACCCTGGGTAAAGGCTGGTATCCCGATGCATTGATCCCGTTTAATTTTCTTCAGACTGACTCGGCGAAAGTTCACGGGCGTTGGGTGTACCCCTTCACGTTGCCCGACTTCAACAACCGCATTACCAATCAGCGTTCGCAAATCATTTGGGTAGATCAATTTATCCCGCTGGACGCGCAAAAGGCAAAGCCCGGCAAGTACCAAAGTGTGATTACAGCCAAAATTGGCCATGTCACAAAACACATTCCTATCAGTCTGACCATCTGGGATTTTGAATTGCCCAATGAAAACATTTTCAAAGCCAGCCTCCAACACGAAGGTTTTTTGAGCCGGATGGATGAAAAACAAGAACTGGCCGTGTATCAGCTTTTTAAAAGAAACCGCATTTCGCTGATGGACCCGACGTATGACCCCGAAATGAAGGTCAAAAACGGGAAAGTAGAAATCCAGTGGACCAAATTCGACCAGCGGTTAAAAAAATACCTGACCGGCCAGGCGTTCACCCAAGAACTGGGTTACACAGACGGCCCCGGCTACGGCGAGCCGCTCGAAACATTTGCACTTCCATTCGACGTCTACGGCAAACACGGCACCGCCGGCTGGCCGGACATCGGCAAACCCGAAGTAGAACGCAATGCGGCCAACCAGGCGATTTATCTCAGCAGCATCCGGCAGGTGCGTCAGCATTTATTGCCGATGGTGAATCCTAAGAAAACGCTGCTCACGGTTTACCTGAATGGTTTGGATGAATCGTATTTCCCCGAAGCCTGGTCGCGGATGGTGTTTTATGGCAACCTGTTCAAAAAGGAATATCCTGAGGCCAGATTTCGTGTGGACGGCGGTTATGATAAAAAGGCGATGGACGTGATTGGAAAATCCATAACCGATTGGGCTTCACACACCATTGGCTACAACCTGGACGAAGTGAAGCAATACCAGCAAATGGGCATCAAAGACTGGCTTTACGGCCCGATGCTCTACGAACAAAAACTCAACAGCTGGGTCGGCAGCTCGACATTCATCGACCTGCCGCTCATCAACGACCGCGCGATCAGCTGGGCTTGCTGGAAATACAAAACCTTCTCCTGGATCAGCTGGGGCGTAGGTGCGGGCTGGGAAAGAGGCTGGTACGACCCCGAATCCTGGAAAGACTTTTACAAGGAAGCCTCCGAAGCCGATGCGGAATTCACCTACCGCACATTCAACGGAAACGGGTCAGTCATTTACAAGCCCGGCATGGTGCCCAATGTATCCGAACCCTGCCCGTCGATCCGGCTGAAAACCATGCGCGACGGCGTACAGGAGTATGAATACCTGCGCCTGCTGGCGAAGCTGGATGGCAACTCCAAGCGGGCAGATGCACTTGTTGATCAGCTTATTAAGGAGCCTTTTGGAGAAAAATCCATTGGTAACCTGGATGTCTGGAACTACGATCAGGAACAATGGCATAAAGTCCGCATGGAACTGGGCGAGCTCATTTCCAAAGGCAAAAAATAATCACAGCAACTATTCCTAAACCTCTTATAATTTCTCTGTGCGTGTCCTTTCAACACTTTCAATGTTGCCTTCCAATGCCAGGGTAGCCGGTTTTATTCTGGCATTGCTGGTGACCTCCCCTGCGTTAAAAGCGCAAAAAGCCGGGGTGACAGAGAAGGTACCGGCTTATGCACAGCCGTCACAGCGAAAAGCCATGATCGAAGACGGGCAGCATTACAGCCAGGTTTTCAAGGAAAACCGGAATTTCCGCCTGATCCTGCCGCCTGATTACCATCAGCATCCGGAGCGGCGGTATCCTGTCATTTACTATTTTCATGGCAATGCAGGGCGGTTCAACGGGCCGGCGGAAGGTGAGGTTTCCCGCTCGGGCGAGGCGCGCTATTATGATGAGTTTAATGGGAATTACGAGCGTTGCGGACCTGACCCGCTGGATAATTTTGCGAGTTATGTGGCTGATAATAATGTAATTATTGCCAAATGGGATGGTTATGTACCGGCGCAATATCCGCGCCCGTACGACATCGCACCTGTGAAGGAAGACCGCCAGTTTGTCGACTACTTTCCGGAGTTTGTGCAGTACATCGATTCGCATTATCGAACCAAAGCCCATCGCGAAGGCCGGGCGGTTTCAGGGCTTAGCATGGGCGGGTTTATGTCCATGTTCGTCGCTTCCAAATACCCGCATCTGCTGTCGAGCGCTTCGTTTTTTTGTCCGTCGGCATCTTTTACAGTGGGGCCGAAGGCTTTGCAGATTTATACGCCGTTTAAAGAAATGGGGCGGAATTTTGTCGGTTTACCGATCCGCATGCACCTGGGCAGCAAGGATTTTTTGAGGCAGCACGATCAGGAGATCGACGATGCTTACAAAACCCTGGAACTGAACTACGAAAGCTGGCATTACGGCATTGGCTATTTCAGGGGTTTTCACAATGCAGTGAATATTAAGGGGCAGTTTGATTTTCACATGAAATACTTCCGGATGCCGCTCCCGCAGCCGGGGAAATGGCACCATATTGACCCATACCCTAAATTTTCAGTCTGGAATTACGACATTACCACCGACCGGAATGTGCCTGGATTTACATTACTGAATGATGTGCGACGCGAAGGGTTTAGTTTTCAAACCAAAAAATGGCTTCCCGACGGCCCGCCCATTCCAGACCTTTCTGTGAAGATCCTGACAGATAGCGCTTACATCCCAAACACGAGTTATGAACTGATCCGATTGGAGGTTCCTACCCGCAAAATATCCCGCTCAACGTTGCGCAGCGACAAAAAAGGCAGAATCCAGTATCAGGGGACGGGTCAGGATAGCGACGTTGGGTTGTACCGAACCGGCGATCCGGGGCATATCAGCATGGCAAGTTATACCCTGGACCGCAAGATGCCCGCCATGGGAGCTATCGTTTCTTTAAGTCCATTATTATTTAACAAAGGCGGGGCAGCAGTCGACTCCGTTCGCATGGAGTTGATCGCGCAGGACGAAGAAGTGGAAGTGATGGATCCGGCTATGACCATCGGAAAAATTATCCAAGGTGCATTGCACGAAAAAACAGCTTTCAGAATACGCTCCCGAAATGCAAATCTGGATCGCGCGAAGCTGAAATTGATGTTAACCTACCATGGTAAAAAAGACCAATTTTTACTCGAGGTGCCTTTTTACTCGCCCGAAAAAAAGCTCATGCATTTTGAAATAACTGATGGCCGCGCCGTAAAGCTGGAAGTGGAAGCGCATACAGTTGTCGGAGAAGGAAATGGTGACGGAATAGCCAATCCGGGTGAGTGGATCAGCATTTTCACAAAATCCGACCTTGATTCGCTCCATGATTTTGGGCTGCAACTTTATACGGAAGACCCTTATGTGGCGATGGACAACCGGCGCATGCTTTTCTTCGCCCGCAACGACTGGTCGGGGGCGCAGCGGCTGACCTCGCAGGTGCAGATCAAACCCAATTGCCCCGACGGACACGAAATTATCTTTTATGGCATTTACGAATATCCGAAAACCGGTAACACGCGCCGGGACAGCCACGGGGCGCATTCGTTTATCCATGAAACAAAGCGGGTTTCTTTTAGCGTGAAAGTCAAAAGATAGTGCAGATGGAAAATCAGTTTGCCGGTCCGAGCCGGATATCGGTCTATGCCAGTGACGTGAATAACGTGTTGAGCAGGATTTTACAGACTTTTGGCAAAAGCCGGTTTGATGTACATTATATTCAGATTTTCAATACCGAGGATGTGGACCTGAAACTGATCATCGTCGAGGCCACATTCCCGGAAGAAATGATGTCGCTGATCCTCAACCGCATCGAAAAAATTATAGAAGTGCACAGGGCCTTTGCGCACACCGGTGAACCGGAAAAATCGTGACGCCCTGATCGGGTTCCGACTGGTTTTTACACAAGCATATGGGCGAATGTTGCTACATTTACAAATAAAAATGAATTTGATTCCATGAAAAAGACTGCGCAGCGTCGTTCGCTTATCCTGCAAAAACTCGATGAGTTGGGGGAAGTGAATGTGAATGATTTGAGTGAAATGCTGGAAGTGAGTGAAGTCACTATCCGCAACGATCTGGACAAGCTGGAAAATAGCAATCTACTGGTAAGGGCCCACGGCGGGGCCTTCAAAACCAACAACATAGCACTGACGGTCACCGAAAAAAGGAAGATCAACCACGATACCAAACGGGCGATCGGCCGGAAGGCCGTGTCGCTGGTTAATGAAGGCGACAGCATTATCCTCGACTCAGGCACCACGACTTTTGAGATATCCAACAACCTCGAAAAATTCAAGAACCTGACCGTGATCAGCAACGCGCTCGATATTGTGAACAACCTCGCCCAGTACGAAAATTTGCAAGTCTACATGCCGGGCGGATATCTGAAGGAATTCTCCATGTCGCTCGTGGGACCGATGGCCGAGCGGAACTTCAAACAATTGTATTGCAATAAACTCTTCCTGGGAATCGACGGCATCAAGGCCAATACCGGTTTTTTTACCCACTACATGGAGGAAGCTTACCTCAACCAGATCATGATCGACATCGCCGAAGAAGTGATCGTCGTTACGGACTCGTCGAAGTTCAAAAAATCGGGGCTGGCTTTTATCTGCGGTTTTGATAAAATTGACAAAGTGGTGACTGACGATAAGATCGAGGAAGCGGATTTGAAGATGCTGAAACAGCATAATATTGAGGTGATTATCGCGGAAAGTTAAGCCCGACCACAAGACAGGTACAAAATTCTACCCCAATGCTTTCAACCCATCGTTGAAAGCATTTTTTGTTTCTCCCTCTCACATCAAGAAAATTCCTTCAAAACCTCCGTTATCTTTCTTTTTTATAGAAATTTGTTATTTTTTTCTTACGAAAAGATTTTACTTTTAATAAAAACATTATATTTGTTTCGATACCTTTCGATTCAATTATTTCTGACCGTTAACCTTCCATATTCATGGGAAATAAAATGTTTACTGAATGTTTTAGTTGTTTCCGCAATGCCTGCGGAGTGCCGCTGCGAATGCTTTTTGCAGTGCTGTTTCTGTTTTTATGTTATAGCCAGGGACAGGCGCAGACGTCTGGCCGGGCGAGGCAAGTTGCTGTGAGTGGACAGGTTACCGAAAAAGCTACGGGGCAGCCGCTGGTCGGTGTGTCCATTCGGGTAAAGGGCGGCACGGATGGTGTGACATCGGACGCTAGCGGGAATTATCAGATCCAGGTGCCAGCGAATGGCAGCTTGCTGTTTACGTATATAGGTTATGGTGATGTGGAGGAAGTGGTTGCAAACCGTTCGATTATCTCACCGCAGCTTGAAACCAGCGACAAGTCGCTGAATGAAGTGGTTGTGGTGGGTTATGGAAGCCAGTCGAAGCGGGATCTGACCGGCTCGGTAGCGTCAGTGAGTTCACGGCAATTGCAGGATCGGGCGGTAGTTTCGTTTGGTGAAGCGCTGGCCGGACAAATGGCGGGCGTGCAGGTTCAGCAAACTTCTGCCGCGCCTGGTGGTGGCATTTCCCTGAAAATCAGGGGAACGGGCTCCATTACGGCTGGTAACCAGCCATTATATGTGGTCGATGGAGTGCCGCTGGATAATTCGGTGAGCAATGCCTCTGCCCAGGGTGGAGACATCGGGGACCAATCGCCTGTGAACCCGCTGGCAAGCATTAACCCCGGTGATATTCAATCGATTGATGTTCTCAAAGACGCATCCGCTACATCCATTTACGGATCGCGGGGTTCCAATGGGGTGGTTCTGATCACAACGAAGACGGGAGCTGCCGGTAAGTCACAGATCAGCCTCAATGCCAGCTATGGTTTCCAGGAGATTAGCAAGAAGGTGGGCATCATGAGCAACCAGCAATATGCGCAGCGTTCGATCGACCAGCGAAATACCGACTGGGTCCGCGCAGGCGGAAAAGCCACCGACCCCAACGCTGCAAGAAGCGGACCTCAATACAAAATACCTGACGAATTCAAAAACGCGGCTTCGCTCCCATTCACTGATTGGCAAGACCTGCTCTATCGCCGCGCACCGATGCAAAACTATCAACTGGCGGCTTCGGGCGGGACGGAAAATGCACGGTACTATTTGTCCGGCAACTACCAGAACCAGGAAGGTATCGTGATCAACTCCGGCTTCAAAAAATATGCTTTTCGTTTGAATGTGGATGCAAAGGTGACCGACAAAGTAAAAGTCGGCTTCCGTGTTGCGCCATCTTACTCGAATAACCGGATCGCAACCACAGGCGGTATCCAGGATTACGGTGCGGTAGCCACCACGGTCATGTCGGTTCCCGGCTTATACCCCGCCCGCAATGCAGATGGCTCTTATGCAACATCCTACACGCTGCATTATGACGACGGCACCACGCAAAACATCATTTACAACAATGCGCTGGCTTTTGGTGAAGGCATCAAGAACACGATGAACCAGTTCAGTACGGTGGGTACCTTGTTTACGACGGTTGATATATTCAAAAACCTACAATTCAAAACCAGCATCAATGCGGATGTCAATACGTTCAGCAACAATAAGTTCTCCCCTTCCTTTATCAGTGTAAATCCATCTTTCGGTCGCTCTTATGCGGCGACCAATATTAGCTGGATCAATGAAAATACGTTGACTTACGATAACTCATTTGCCGAACGTCACCACCTGAATGTGCTCGTGGGCTTGACAGAGCAAAAATCGAGCTTCAACTCGACGGCGGTCAATGCAAATTCTTTCCCGAACGACCTGGTACCCACACTGAATGCGGGTATCGTGACGGGCGGAAGCTCAATCCGTTCGCAATGGACCTTGCTTTCATTGCTGAGCCGCGCGACTTACAACCTGGATGAAAAGTATTTCCTGACGGCCACCTTCCGCCGCGATGGTTCGTCCCGTTTCGGCTCGGACAACAAATGGGGTAATTTCCCTTCGGCTTCGATAGGCTGGCGGATCGGTCAGGAGAAATTTATGGCTGATGTAACCGCTGTGAGCGAGTTGAAGTTGCGCGCAAGCTATGGTTTGATTGGAAATAACCAGATTCCGGATTATGCTTCTGTCGGCTTGATCTACGGCAGCAACTACATTCTCGGCTCGGGCGACGGCTCCATCGCCAGCGGATTGGCGCAGGGTTCATTGGGCAATGCAAATTTGGGATGGGAAAAAGCCAAAGAAGTGGATTTAGGTCTTGATCTGGGACTTTTCCAAAACCGGATTTTCCTGAATGTCGATTACTACAACAAGCTGACCTCCGACCTGCTTTTAAATGTCCCGGTGCCGCTTTCAACAGGTTACGAAACAGCATTGCGCAACCTGGGAAGCCTGCGCAATACAGGTCT
>CBIHPQ010000152.1:0-14446 GCA_966211825.1 uncultured Dyadobacter sp.
CGCAATAAATGCTTATCAACCTATCAATGACCATCACGTGACTTCAGGGCGCGCAGTCCTGTATATATCCAATCATATTCACAACCTTATTGTCCAATTGGTAAAGTGACCCTTTACTTTCCATTTTCTGTATGCCTACAATTGATGATTTAAACATTAAGCTTTTATCAGAGCTACGAGAAATAGCGGGTGCTCTGGGAATACCCGATCATGCCAAACTTCCTAAAAAAGAATTGATTAACCGGATAGTCTCGCAACAGGCTGCACCCGCGCCAGTTGCCGAACCCGTTGCTGTGGAAGCTTCCGAACCGGAAGCCAGCGCAGGCGATTCGGACGAACCAAAGAAAAAACGCGCCAGAAGGCCTGTTGAGCCTACTCCGGTAGCTGTTTCGGCGAATAGCAAAGGCGCGAACAATCGTCCTGCCCGGAATAAAAAAGACAACAACCTGACCGGTCCTTCTTCTGCCCCGTTATTTGACACGCTTCCGCGTCAGGAATTCCCGAAACGACAGGAAGAAAGGCCGAAAAATATAGATACCTCCCTCGAAATTGACGAGGATAATGATACCCTCAACGATCTGGGCAGGGAAGATGTCCCGGCCGAGCCGGAAGCTACAACGGAACCGGAAGTAGCGGAAGTGGAAGCCCAGGCTGATATTCAGGAGGAGAAACCTGCGGCTCCGTCCCAGGAACCGGCAAATCAGCCACGGGAAGATCGTCAGCCCCGCCCGCAACAAGAAGGTCAGGAAAGACACCAGCAGCCTCAGGCGCAACGTGAAGATCCTTCTTCCAAAATCAAACGCAACTACAATAACTATGTAAGAGAGTTTGATGGCCTGATCGTCAACGAAGGTGTGCTGGAAATCATGCAGGATGGCGGCTACGGCTTCCTTCGCTCTGCGGACTACAATTACCTGGCGAGCCCCGACGATATTTATGTTTCGCCTTCACAAATCAAATTGTTCGGTCTGAAAACCGGTGATACCGTAAAAGGTCAGATCCGCCCGCCGAAAGAAGGAGAAAAATACTTTGCGCTGCTGCGCGTTGAGACGGTCAACGGTAAAACCACCGAGGAAATCCGCGACCGTATCCCATTCGAATACCTTACCCCATTGTTTCCTGAGGAGTGCCTTCGCCTGAGCTCGCGTCCTGAACAATATTCTACCCGCATTCTCGATCTTTTTGCACCGATCGGAAAAGGACAGCGCGGCATGATCGTGGCACAGCCTAAAACCGGTAAAACTGTATTGCTGAAAGAAATCGCAAATGCAATTACCCGTAACCACCCCGAAGTATTCCTGCTGATCCTGCTGATCGACGAACGCCCGGAAGAGGTTACCGATATGCAGCGCAGTGTACGTGCGGAGGTTATCGCATCTACATTCGATGAGCAGGCCGACCGCCACGTGAAAGTTGCCAGCATTGTTTTGGAAAAAGCCAAAAGAATGGTGGAATGCGGTCACGACGTGGTAATCCTGCTTGACTCTATTACGCGTCTGGCGCGTGCGTATAACACTGTGGTTCCTTCTTCCGGCAAGATCCTTTCCGGTGGTGTGGATGCCAATGCATTGCACAAGCCGAAACGTTTCTTCGGTGCGGCACGTAATGTAGAAAACGGTGGCTCACTTACCATTATCGCAACTGCTTTGATCGATACGGGTTCTAAAATGGACGAAGTTATCTTCGAAGAATTTAAAGGAACCGGTAACATGGAATTGCAGCTCGACCGCAAGCTGTCGAACAAACGGGTATTCCCTGCTATCGACGTAATGGCTTCCGGTACACGCCGCGAGGACTTGCTGCTCGACAAGGAGACACTCAAAAAAGTGTGGATACTCCGCAAGCACATGTCCGATATGAACGCCATGGAGTCGATGGACTTCCTTTTGGAACATATGAAAGGGACCCGGAACAACGAAGAGTTCCTGATCTCGATGAACCGATAAATAACAAAGCCCGGACGAAAGCCCGGGCTTTTTCATGTTATTACCTTCCCTATTGCATCTTATCCGCCGGAAGCTTACATTTAGATAGTTTAAGCGCACATTCCCTACCGTTAAACTTCCGTTCCTCATGTTCAACAGCAAGGCGCTCTGGTGGACCTTCCTGGGATTCTGGCTGGCAGGTTCGATTTACTGGCACGTATGCAAGATCGAGCAGTTTTGCGACATGCTTATCGGTTCGCAAGCTCTCTTGCCTGAAATGCCCACACAGAACGGGCAGCTCTATTTCTCGTTGCGCAATCTGGGCTTTCCCACCTACCGCATTGAACTCTCGCATTTCTGGCAGCACACGATCATGATCGGCATTGCCCTCATGCTCGGCTTCGTACTCGGAACCACTTATGAAATCAAGAAAACAAGGGATTTGCGGTACAGACTGAACCGGATCCGCCGCGAGTTGGCCTATTATCAATCGAAACAATGAATTTCCCAGCTATTTCTCTCGATTTGGACAGCCTTCCGGTAGCGGTAGCGGAAATTACCATACTGCTGATCGGCGCGATCGTAGCGGGCTGGTTTTTGGCAAAAGTGATTATCAGAAAGAGAATTGATAACTTGCAGGAATTAATTGAAGAAAAAAAATACGAGCTCGCTCAATACCGTACTTTAACAAACACCACAGTGGATTCCCCGATTGCAACCAACGCATCCAAAACCGTTTACCCAACCATCAGCCCCGATCACGCGCCCGACGATCTTAAAATAATTGAAGGAATCGGCCCTAAAATCGAGGAAATTTTAAATAAGGCAGGCATTCATACTTATGAGCAGCTTATGGAAACGCCCGTGCTGCGTACGGCAGGTTACCTGAAAAAAGCCGGACCACGTTACCAGCTTCAGGACCCGTCGACCTGGCCGGAGCAAGCCGCGCTCGCAAAGCAGCAGAAATGGGACGAGCTGGAAAGATTGAAGCTCAAACTGATTTCAGGAAGACATTAACAACAAAAAAGCCGCTTTTTACAGCGGCTTTTTTCATATTGGACTACTACTGATTACAAAGTACTCACCGTCCGCTGAATGAAGCGCGTCAGGTCGTTGCCTGACAACAATCCTTGTGACAGTAATGCAAGGTCGTAAACCTGTTTCGCCAAGGCACTTTGCTCTTCTTCATTCTCCGAACCTGCGATCTTACCGATCAGCGGGTGATTGGAGTTCAATGACACAGTGTACATTAAAGGCATATCACCAAACATCGAACGCTGGCCGGAAGAAGCCTGCATGTCGGTCATTCGGCGCATGAATTCCGGGAAGGTGATCACCACCGGCAATTCGTCCACCGGCATTGCCTCTACCTGAATGTGCGCCGTTTTGTTTTCAGAAACACCTTCAAACACTTTCTTTACCTTTTCCTGATCGTCGGAAGAGAGAATGCTTTCCAGCTTCACTTCTTTTTCAACCAGTTTATCCAAAGTGTCCGCATCAACGCGTTTTACACTGATTTTTTCCAGCTTCTGCTCCAATGCATTGATGAAATGCGAATCGATCATGCTATTCAGCACGAGCACGTCGTAGCTGCGCTTTTTAGCCGACTGGATGAATGCATCCTGCTTTTTCTCGTCGGTCGTGTACAGCCAGATCTGCATATCGTTCTTGTCGGTCTGGTTTTCCTTAACATGCTCACGGTATTCTTCAAATGTGAAGAATTTACCTTCCGTATTTTTCAGCAGGCAGAAATCTTTCGCTTTTTCATAGAATTTATCATCACTGATAATGCCGTATTTCACGAACAAGCCGATATCATCAAATTTTTTCTCAAATCCTTCGCGGTCATTCTTGAAGATTTCGAGCAGTTTGTCGGCCACTTTACGGGTAATGTAGCCATTGATCTTCTTCACATTGCCGTCCGCCTGCAGGTAGCTGCGCGACACGTTCAACGGAATGTCCGGAGAGTCGATCACGCCATGGAGCAGTTGCAGGAAGTCGGGCACGATATCCTTCACCTCGTCGGTAATAAACACCTGGCGGCTGTAAAGCTGGATTTTCTCACGCTGCCCTGAAAAATCGTTGCGCAGTTTCGGGAAATACAATACACCTGTCAGGTTGAACGGGTAATCCACATTCAAATGGATCCAGAAAAGCGGGTCTTCGCCGAATGGATAAAGTTCTTTGTAGAATGCCAGGTAATCTTCGTCTGTGAGCTCGGAAGGGTTTTTAGTCCAGATCGGGCTTGGGTTGTTGATAACCTTGTCCTCAAACTCGATTTCGATGGGCAGGAATTTGCCATATTTTTCGAGAATGCCTCTCAGGCGGCCCGCATCGAGGAATTCTTCAGAATCTTCTGCAATGTGCAGGATAATGTCTGTTCCGCGTTCTTCCTTTTCTACCGAGGTAATTTCAAACTCCGTCGAACCATCGCACTCCCAGCGCACAGGCTCAGCGCCTTCCTTGTACGATTTGGTAATGATCTCCACATTCTGCGCCACCATATAAGCCGAATAGAAGCCCAGACCGAAGTGACCGATAATGCCTTTGTCGCCTTCGCCTTTGTCCTTGTATTGTTCTACGAACTCGGTAGCGCCGGAGAATGCGATCTGATTGATGTATTTCTTAATCTCTTCGGCCGTCATACCGATACCATTGTCACTGATTGTGATCGTTTTGGCATCCGTATCCAGCTTGACAACTACTTTAAGATCCCCCAACTCGCCGTTGTACTCACCATACGAAGCCAGCTTTTTGATCTTCTGTGACGCGTCCACCGCGTTGGAAACGAGTTCCCTAAGAAAGATTTCGTGGTCCGAATAAAGGAATTTCTTGATAATCGGAAAGATATTCTCGGTGTGAATGCTCAAATTCCCTTTTTCCTGAATCACTGATTCCATAGTTATGCTATCGTTTTTTTTATATTTTAAGTATGTTTTTTGTCTTTGCATTACGTGCCACAAATATGCGTTCCAATAACAATCAATACGTGCGCCGGCTTACACATTGTCAGTACTACATTACTCCGTGGTACGAAAGCTTAATCGGCTGGTATCTGAAAGGCTTTTTTACTAATATTGCGACCGGTAAACAACTCAACTAAAATCACCAAACCTGTTCTGCTGAACACCAATTTCTGACATGAATCTGATTAAAAAACTTTTTGTAGGAGTATTCTTTTTCAGCGGGTTCTCTGCCTGCACCACCATGAACTCCGTTCCCCTCTCGAATTACACTGTTTTTACCGAAGATCTCCGTCGCGACCTGGAAGCTGCCAATATTTCCCTCACGAAAGTCCAGTTTTTCAACGACAAGTCGATCAACATCCGTCGTGAAGTGACGGATCCGAACGATATCAAGGTCAATCCGGAAGGACAAATCACGATGAGCAACGGAAAAAGCATCCAGACGATCAACGTGCTGCCATTCACTCCGGGCGTTGCATTGGGCACCAGCGATGGTTCGATCAACGTTTCGTGGGACGATACCCAGCAGGATACCAAAGGGATGAAGTTCAACCTGAGCGGGCAGAACTACTTCCTCGACGTGCTTCCCAGCAACAAATTCGATTACAAAGAGCGTACGTTCGATCTGCAAAGCGGCAACGGAACCCGCCTGTTTGTAAAGAAAGATCTATTGAAGCAGGTAAAAAACCAGAGAGAGACATTGAAGGGACGTAAGGTGAACCAGTAATTCCCTTGCATTTCACGTAAAAAATAAAAGGTCGGGAAGCCCCGACCTTTTATTTTTTGAGCGTTCCTTTATCAGTTTAGGTTAAAATATTGGCTTTTATCTCTGTTCGTCCTGGGTTTCTGGATGATCTGCGAGTTGCGGATCAGCACGATGACCACCAGGCCGGTAATAATTGCAAGGGAAATTTGTAAAAAGGAAATGATACCGAAACTCGCGACATTCACCTTCGAGGCCTTCACAAGGTCTTTCCCGATCGTCGACTGAATGCCTGCCAGTTCATTGAGGTTCAAAATAGTACTCTCGAACGTCGTGGAGCCCGGGGCCGAGAACATCTGCTTCGCATCCGCAAACGAGCCGGCTGCACATAATGCAAGCACCTGGCTTTCAAGCTTTGCGTAATGACCGATCTGATTTTTGAAAGCGTGCAGGCTTTTTGCCTCCTCATCCACGAGATAGGTTTTCTCAAACAACCGGATCAGGGAATCGATACTCCTGTCGTGCGCGCGTAGCTGCGCCCTTACCTGTGCGGGCGACTGCTGCGCCTCCGAGTAGAGGTAATTTTCCAGCGATAGCCGCTTACGGTACAGATTTTCAGTGAGATACAGAATAGTTGTCGCCGGAACCAGGCGATCCTTGTAGATAGAAGAAAACGACTCGTCGATCCCTTCTATGTTATAACGGGAGATTAACGTACCTCCGACGATCAGCGCCATGATCCCTCCCAACAAAATCGCAGCTTTAAACTTCTGCTGAATTACAAATGACCACTTCATGGGTTGAAAATTAACTTTCCCAAGGTATCAATGTATTTACAAAATACAAAAATATCTTTCTATATTAACGAAAAAGTACAGCCTGTAATATCTGTTTTGCAATGTACACACAAAAAAAGCGCAGAGGCAAAAGCCCCTGCGCTGCTGCCGCAGCTTCCGCTGCCGCAACTGCGGTGCCTGGCAAGCTAGTTTTGCTGGCCGCCGCCTCCTACAACATCCGTATTGTTAACCGACTTTGTCTTCTTTTTAGGCGCATTGAAACTCATCTTCCCGATCGAATAGCTGAATGTCACCTTGAAGTTGCGGTTATAAAGCTGTGTTGAACCGGTTTGTACAAACTGCGGCGAAGTCAGGTCCGAGGTGAAACGTACACCTTTTGTCAGGAAGTTTTCCGCTCCGAAACCGATGCTGCCCTTCTTGTTGGCAAAATCCTTTTTGAACCCTAATGAATATAGGTAGAAGCCAGTCCGTGTGCCCTGCAACTGGATCTCTTTGCCCCGGTAAAATCCGAATGCCTGCACTCCCCAGCCATTTTGCAGCGAAATCTGCGACATCAGCCGGCCACCAAAATTGAAACCGGAGTTGCTGATGCCTACCGACGTTCCGTCCAGGCCGGCAGTCTGGCCTTCCAGGTACGAATGCAGAATGTCGATACTTCCATTGACCGTCCATTTAGGCGTCAGGTACACATTGGCAAACACATTCGCGCCGTAAGCCTTCTGCTTGCCAATATTTTCATAAGTCGTAACAATGGCACCTTGCAATGTATCCACGGCCATTCTCACCTGCGTGATAGAATTATTGGTCTGACGTGCGAAAACCGAGGCATTGATGTAGGTCTTCTTAATATTGGTACTCAATGCAAGTTCAAAATTATCCGTTAGTTCGGGGCTCAACGCGGGGTTACCGGTGCTGATGCTCTGCGGGTTTGACAGGTTCACGTTCGGATTCAGCTGCTGGATACCCGGGCGCTGAATGCGTCGGTTATAGGCTGCTTTCAACGTGGTGCTGCCGGAAAGCGCTTTCGAAACATTAATGCTCGGCACGAGGTTTCCGTACGCCGGAATGTCGATCACCTTATCATCACCCATGTCCGCGTTTATGCCCGTGTACTCGTATCGCGTACCCAGTTTAAATGTGTATTTGCTTTTGGTAGAAAGTGTGTAGGATAAATAACCCGCTGCCACATTCTGTTTGTAATTCAAAACACCCGACGGATTGCCCGGACTCAGCACGAAGTCTCCCGATTCGCCGGCAGTTAGGTATTTAAAATCGCTATCCACAGTCCTGAAAATGCCTTTTGCACCGAATTCCAGCATCTGATTCTTGCCTAGCGGCGTTTGGTAATCAGTTTGCAGGGTCAATTCGGCATTCTGGTTTTTGTTTTCGTTCTTCAATTTGCTATCCACTGCGCCCGACTCGTTCAGGATGTCGGTATTGAAATTATTGGTCAGGCCCGTGCGGCTATACAGCGTCGAAATGCTCCACTCCTGCTGCGGTTTGAAGGTGCGGATGTAATCGATATTGAAATCCACAGTTCCCGACAAATCCTTGCGGTCCACTTTGCGTAATGAACTGTTATTCAATACACTGTTTTCATATTGATTAATGGTCAGATCCTGTTTCTGGATAAAATTCCGCGTTCCGTAGCGTAAACCTGCCGATAGCGCCTGGTTTTTACCCAAATCATAATCCCAACCCAACGAATACTGCCCGAACAAACCGCGGTCCTTCGCCGTCGAGCTCTGGTTGGTCAGGAAAGAACTTCCACCCGAATAGGTCGTCTGATCCAGTACAGAAGTCGCTTTGTTATAAAATGCCCGACCAAAACCGCCGAGTGTGAAACCCATCTTGCCTTTGCGGTAGCTACCGTTCAATCCCAGGTTGGAGCCGCGGTTACCCACGCCCGAATCGATATTCAGGGTCAGCCCTTGCAGGTTATTCTTTTTAGTAATGATATTAATGATCCCTCCCGAGCCTTCCGCATCATATTTTGCCGACGGAGAGGTGATCACCTCCACGGACTTGATCATATCCGCGGGAATCTGTTTTAATGCATCCGCTACATTGCTCGCAATGATCGTCGAAGGCTTGTTGTTGATCAAAACACGGATATTCGAGCTTCCGCGCAGCGATACATTGCCGTCCAGGTCCACCGAAAGCATGGGTACCTTCCGCAGCAGGTCCGACGCGTCGCCTCCTTTGGAAGTAATATCCTTTTCCGCATTGAAAACGAGCCTGTCTACTTTCTCTTCCACCAGTGATTTCTCACCCGTAATAGTCACCTCCTGCAGGTTCTGCACGCTCGAAGCTAGCTGGATGGCGCCCAGTTCCACATCTTTCCCCTTTTCTACCTTCACATTCACGGCTTTATCTTTAAAACCAATGAATGAGATCAGCAGTTTATAGGAACCCGGCGCTACTTTCACGATGGCGAACTTGCCGCTCTCGTCCGCAGTGGTACCATCAATCGCCTTGTTGTCAGCGACATTGAATAATGCAATACTGGCAAACTCGACCCCTTTCGCGGCGGCTGAATCCAGTACAATTCCTGAAATTTTGGAGTTGCCCTGCGCCGGAGCCTGCGCAAAGGACTCGCCGGCCGCTATGGCCAGAAAAAGCGTCAAAAAAGCAAATCTGACGGCAGATAGTAAGGGCTTGTTCATGGTTTTCATAAGTTAAATCAAAGAGGGTGCTTTCGCTGCTGTCCTATTTAAATGCAATTCTTAATACAAAGAAAAAACATACTTGTTACTTATTATTTGATAATAGATAGCTACCCCGATTTCATCTGCGAATCGGCACTTTCAGGGTACCAAACCCAAACTGGCGTCCAGCCGGAGCTTCCCCGGCCATCGGTCTGCGATATGTGGTACAATTTTGGTGAAGAAGGCAGACAATACGGGGATCATGTGTGTTGATGCCCCATTTGTGCTTACTTTTGGATTCGAAATGCAAGTCGGCGTGGTCCGTTTTGCGCTAATTAACACCTCTGTTCATGAATGATGTTGTCATAGATTTCAGCAAAGTCCACCAGATAAATCTATTCGGAATTACCATTTTGGAGCCCTCGACGGTTCTGTCGAGCCTTATGATGACGGCCGTTTGTATTTACGCCTTTTTCCATCTCAACAGACTCGGCCGGGCGCACCGCATGTACAAGCAGATCCAGTACTTTTTCCTCTTTATGGCCATCGCAACGGCCATAGGCGGGGTTTTGGGACATGGTTTTTTGTACCTCACCGGTAAAGTCGGAAAAATTCCGGGCTGGTTTGCGAGCATGATCGCCGTCGCGTTGTTCGAAAGAGCTGCCATATGGCACATCAAACCGCTTCTGCAACGCCGTAACGGCCTGATCCTCGGCTGGCTGAACTACGTCGAGCTGGCCATATTTTTCATCCTGACATTCATCACCCTCGATTTCAGGGTAGTCGAAGTCCACGCATTCTACGGACTTTTCCTGATGCTTTTCATGATAGAAATCTATGTTTACAAAAAGAGAAAGGACCCGGGGAGCAAGAATATCTTCCTCGCGACGCTCATGGGCGCGATAGCAGCCGGTTGCCACGCACTGAAATTCAGCTTCGGCCCCTGGTTCAATTACAACGACATTGCCCACATTCCCATGTCGCTCTCCATCTGGTTCTACTACCAGGGCGCACGGCACATGATCTACTACGGCGAAGAGATGATCGTGCCGGAGGAGGTGATTGCGGGAGAGGGGGATGTTTGAGCGGGGTGGTAGTTGAGAACTTCAAGCTTAGACATAATAGCAAAGAAAAAGGGGATGTATCTATACAAGACATCCCCTTTTCATGGTCCATGGTCTATTGTCAAAATCCGATCAGGACACCAAAGCGACCATAATAGCCCTACATTACTTATTCGGCTGCGGCGTGTAGCGCAAATACGGCTTCACGATATTCAAACCTTTTGTAAACTTCTTCTGCGCGTCTTCGGTGCTTACTGCGGGCACCACGATCACGTCATCGCCGTCTTTCCAATCTGCCGGTGTAGCTACGGAATAGTTGGCTGTCAGCTGCAGTGAATCCACCACGCGAAGGATTTCGTTGAAGTTACGGCCTGTGGATGCAGGGTAAGTCAGTGTGAGCTTGATCTTCTTGTCCGGTCCGATGATGAATACCGAGCGTACGGTTGCTTTTTCGCTGGCGTTCGGGTGGATCATATCGTACAGTTGCGCCACTTTGCGGCCTTCGTCGGCGATGATCGGGAAGTTGACCTCGGTATTATTTACTTCATTGATATCCGGGATCCAGCGGTTGTGCGAATCCAGGTCGTCGACGCTCACGGCGAGTACTTTCACATTACGTTTCTCAAACTCACCTTTCAGAAGGGCTGTTTTACCCAATTCGGTTGTACAAACGGGAGTAAAGTCAGCGGGGTGAGAGAACAATAATCCCCAGCTATCTCCCAGCCATTCGTGGAATTTAATGGGTCCCTGCGTGGTATTTGCTTCAAAGTCCGGTGC
Source organism: uncultured Dyadobacter sp. (assembly GCA_966211825.1). Lineage (GTDB taxonomy): Bacteria > Bacteroidota > Bacteroidia > Cytophagales > Spirosomataceae > Dyadobacter. Next base: position 10,881 of record CBIHPQ010000152.1, read on the forward strand.
GATATCTCCTAATCGAAGTGACATAATGGTGAAGGTTTAAAGAATGAAACATTTAATCTACTAACATTGTAGAGTAGAACACAAAATTAAAGAAATAGTTTCATTTAACGCCCAATTCCTGCATTAATAAATCCAACGGCAAACTGCTATCGCCGTATCGTCATTACAAGCTGATAATGTACGTTTTAACCAATTTTAACCGCTTTTTAAGGCTTGTTTAATTGCGTTTTAATTGCCGTTCGGCTCCTTTGGGAAACGAAAACCGGAGACGATAACTGCCTTCGCCCGGCCGGCAAAAAGACTTTGTAAAACGCTATCAGCCTCAGCACATGACAGCCCGGAACAACTCTTTCGACGAACAAGCGGTACTGCATGAACTGAGGCATTATCTGCCTGCATTGTCACCGGGGAGTGCATTTACATTTCGCAATCCCCTGCAAGCATTTCAGGACCGGAACTTCCACGAAGCGCTTCGCCAGGCTTCCGCTATGCTGGGCTACCATACCATGCTGTCTTTGGAAGAATACCGGTCGTTTTACAATTCAAAAAGGGTGAACCCCGGGGTGCTGGAAAAAGTGCTGGTCGAGAAAAAAGGTGCTGCCAACACCTTCGAATGGCAGGATAAAGTGCTGATGAAAAAATTCCCGGCCGACGCCACGCCACGGATCGGCAAAATGAGGGCTAAATGGCAAAAGCAGTATAAAACCGACCTGAATGCCCGTGTGCATCCGAGATTGTTCCGCATTCTCGGCAGTTGTCTGGACCACGGCATTTCAGACTGGAAATTCCCGGTACGCGGGCAGGGTTTTCTCGATTCCATGCGCGAAGTGGAATTGTACAGCCTCGTCAGCGCATTCAATACGCCCCGGGCGCGTAACCTGCTTTTGCACACCAGCCTTTCTATGTGCGATCTGTTGACGATCCTGGTCGGTGACGAGGCGCTTTTCAAACAATACCTTTTCGACCAGCAATTTGCCCACAGCGGCTGGTCGGGACTGGTAGCGACTTTGGAAGCTAGCACGAACAGTCTGCCCAACCAAAGCAGGATTACCCTGCGCGAACTGATCGTCTTCGAGCTGCTGCTGGAAATAGACGTACTGGATGACCGCCTGGGCACGAATTGGCAACCGTTAGGAACCCGTCTTGATGCTCATGACGGCGATCTGTTTGCACCCGCCACGGTCAGTGAAAAGAGCGAAGTGCTGGCCATTTGGCAGGAAGCGGTAGAATGGAGTTACTATGAAGAGGTTTTGGGAGGGTTGAATCAGGACCTCCAAAGTGCCCCGGATCAAGCCAGCGTGCATTACGCGCCTTTCGCCCATGCACCGGACTCCATTTGCATGATCGGCAGGCCGTCACTGGCGTGGAATATTGCGCCTGGCCACCGTGTATTTCTGAGCAGGTACGACTTCTCGGATGATTCAAATGGCGAAACGCTGGAAAAGGTCCTCGAAACCGTGGTACCCTCGCTAGGGGCTGCAAATCTTGAATACTTTTTCTCCCGGACCGGCCTGACCGGCAACGACGCCGACCATATTTTGACCGATCAAAGGATCGGGCTGTCCAGGGTGGACGATCGTACGCCGGGAGATTTGCGAACGGGTTTGCCGACCAAAATGGCCGAAGGGTTCGAACCCATGCGTCTGCTTTGCGTGGTAGAACAGCACCACGAAACGGTACTGAAAGTGATCAGCAGGCTCCGTATGGCGCATTCCTGGCTGATGAATGAGTGGGTACACCTTGTGGTGGTCGATCCGGACTCCCGCATGCTCCGGGTTTTTAGAAACGGCGAAATGCTTCATTATCGACCGGATCGCCTGCCGCCGGATCGCCTGCCGCCGGATCGCCGGCCGCCGGAGCGCCGGCCGCCGGACCGTCGACTGGTTTTGGAAAAGGCGGTGCATTAAAATATTTGCTATCGGTGGCTGGTGATCGGTGAAGCCGCATTGCTGTTTGATACCGGTCGTCGATAGCTTTTTTGACTAATAGTATGCTTGATTTCCATTTTGATGGTGTGACGCTGGCCTACCTGGCAACAGGGTTCGCGATGACGCTTCTGGCGGTCTGGAAGGGCCTCCAAACGTTGCGGGGGCAAAAGCAATGGCTCCGTTTTGTGTGCACCGTTTTGTTTTTCTGTGCCGGTTATGGTTTGACAATCTTTTCCGGTGACCTGAAAACATTGTTGCTCGGCTGGGAAATTATGGGTATTGCTTCATTTCTGCTCATAATCGTCCACCGCGATCTTTCGATAGGCGGCTATCCGGCGAAAGCCTTCTTTATATATCGCTTGGGTGATGTGGGCTTGCTCCTTGCCATGTGGGCAAGCCACCACCTGTGGCGGGAAAACATGACACCGATCTCATTCCTCTTGTTGACGACGGCTTCCATGCAATCGTCCCAGTTACCGCTGTCTTCGTGGCTGCCGCAAGCCTTGGAGAATTCTACCACGGCCAGCGCCATCGTGCTGGCGACGCTGATGGTGCAAATGGGCGTATTTCTGTTACTAAAAACCTCTCCGTTTTGGGAACATCAGCTATCCGTTCGTGTGCTCATTGCATTGCTCGGCTTGGTAGCGGCCGGGGCCGCGACGGGTCTTGCACGGGTGCAGTCGTCGGTCAAGCGGCGCATTGCCTATGTTTCGATGGCCCACACGGGACTCATTTTTATCGAAGTAGCGGCGGGATTTAAGAACCTGGCACTCATGCATGTCGCAGCAAATGCAGTCCTGGGCGCGTACCGGCTACTGGTTCCGCCGGCCATAGTCACCGCGGCGGCCGGAGACCTTACTGTTGCCGCAACCAAAACCTGGGAAGACAAACTTCCTAAAAAATTTAAATACACGCTTTATACGGTGTATATGAAGGAATGGGGCCTGTATTCCCGCTTGTCGCGATACCTCCGTTTATGATATTTATCTATGTTAATCCACAAGTCCAATCAGCAAACTGAATACCGATTTTGTTAATTATAGTTAACCTGTTCGTTTAAGTTTCGGAAACCATCTCATGTTTAAAATGAGATGGTTTTTTGTTTACTTTGAACTAAGCCTGCGTCTTTTGCTTTTTTAATTAAAAACCAACCTTTTCCCTTGAAACTGCCTGTCTATTTGGATAATAATGCGACTACCCCTGTTGACCCGAGGGTTTTACAGGAGATGCTCCCCTATTTTTCCGAAAAGTTCGGCAACGCAGCCAGCCGTACGCATTCTTATGGCTGGGAAGCCGAGGAATCGGTCGATATGGCCAGGGAGCAGGTCGCTAACCTCATAGGTGCGCACCCGCAGGAGATCGTTTTCACATCCGGCGCGACGGAGGCCGTTAATCTGGCCATTAAGGGAGTTTTTGAAAATTCGGGACAGAAATCCAGGCACATCATAACCGCCCGTACCGAACACAAGGCAGTCCTCGACACTTGCAAGCATATCGAACACCTGGGCGGCAGTGTTACCTATTTGCCCGTCGATGCAGGTGGGCTGATCAGCCTCACCGATCTTGAAAATACCATTACTCCGGATACCATTCTCATTGCTGTCATGTATGCCAATAATGAAACCGGGGTGATCCAGC
>CBIHPQ010000153.1:0-14400 GCA_966211825.1 uncultured Dyadobacter sp.
TCCCGAACTTAATTCACCGAAAAAGGAGTGGCAGAGGTCGACGCAGACTTTTACAGGAGACAGCCCACTTGTCCTAGCTGGTAAGCTTGAAATTTTCTAGAACTGATTGCCAGTACGAGATCGGCTCGATTCCCGTTACGATTTGTCAAAGACCTCGGCTCCCGCGCCTAAAAATGTACATAGAAGATGAGCTGGCTCTTCCATCCAATGCCGGGCACGCAAGTCATAAAAACTGCTATCACCGGCTGTGCGCCGCGGCGATATAAGTTTCATCTGGTGGTTTCCCAGAGTCGACTTCCTTTTGCCGCTGACAATAACGCCAGTGACAGGCAACACTCCCTTCTTATCTTACCGGCAAAATATGCAAAAAAATCGATGTAGAGACTTCCAGATCAACTGCGCCGGAGCCAGAGTTGAAAATGCTCATTAAGCACCATACACTGAAAACGCACCCCAATCTTTCTGGAGATAGAGCAGGGCCAGTGCCTCCATGAAATCGAATATGAGGCTCATTACTATGCGGTATTCATCCTGCGACCCGGCCAAGTCCATCGCTTACGGTTAGCAGAAAACAGCCGTGGATATTTGCTGAAATTCGGTAATTCATTTTACAAAGCCCACAGCCCGAGCACACAGGCGCAGAAGAAGAGGGCAACTTTTCAGAATTACCGACAGGTTGACCAAATCCGTTTCAAAAAACTGCTTAGCTACCTTTCCAGAAGTTTCTGTGAATATACCATAAGGGAAGACGGATACGTGCCCTCCATAAAGCCAGCATAGAACTGTTCATGATCGAATTTGCAAGGCAAAGCCCCCCCGCAAAATGCCTGTCTGGCATTCCCACGCACAAGCAGGAGCGTTACCAAAAGGTAATGAGGCTGTTTGAATCAAACATCATTCAGATCAAAAGCGGCGCAGAACGACAGATCTGTCGGTCTATCAATTGAATGCCATCACCAAGGCATCTGTCGGTAAGACGACCGCAGACCTGATCAATGAACAGATTATTCTGGAAGCCAAAAGGTTTCTGCTGGCAACATCGAATCAGATCAAGGATATTGCCTGGCATTTGGGTTATGAAGATACCTCATACTTCATCCGCTTTTTCAGGAAGCAAACCGGTTATTCACCGGAAGCCTTTCGGAAGCAACTGAGCTAATACATTTACGGGGACATCCCGATTCCGACCATCGGTAATAAACACACCTTTCCTATTGCTTTGCTGTCTAAGGTCGTTTACGCAGCCGAATAGCCGGTCTATCTAAAACTGTTTGATTCTGCTTTGAGCATAACATCGAGCGTAGTCTTAGTGCCCAAATGGATTTCCTGTGACTGGTAGCCGGTTAACGAAAATACCAGTGTTGCTTCTTCGCCCGCGTTGACGGAAATTGAAAAGCGCCCGGCAGCGCCTGTCATCGTACTGCGCTGTGTTCCCTTAATGAGCACATTGACATTTGACAACAATAAGCCGTCCTCATTCCTAACTGTACCTTCGACTTCTGCGACCATAGGGCCCGCCTCCATGAAAAGCTCGTTCGCGGTTATTTTTTGCTTGCGATCGAACATAAGCATAGCTATTAAGAGCGCGGAAATTATCGCCGTATGCCTACAAAATGTCGCTATCGTTTTCAACATATCTGGGATTCTATTTGATTAGATCTTGCAGGTTAACACTTTGCACCAGGTAAACTACAAGAAGGACACTAATTAACACCAGCACAACGGTCAACAGATTAGTCAGCCAGCTCCTTGGGTGGTAAGTCCCACTTCTCAGCTCTGCCTCTGTCAGGTGATACTGGATAAAGGCAAGCAGTATCGAACAGATTCCGAAAAGTACCAGCACGATCCCGATAATTTTAGAATATCCGTGCGAGTGAATTTTAGCCGGCTTTTCAAGTACAAGGCCAATTTGAGTAACAAATAGCGAAAATTTAACAACAACAAACCCAAATGCCATAATCCCGACTCCGGTCCTTACCCAGGCAAGATATGTCCGCTCATTGGCAAGGTGATCATTTGGTTTGTAATCTTTATTTTCACCTCCAGTATTTTCTTTCATATTCTTTTTCATCAATGCAATGACGCAAGAAGGGTAAAAAGCCAGCACTCAACGATTACTGGCTTTCCTCTAAACGAACATGGTGTGATTTTATCACACCGAAAAAAATGATGGTAAAAATAGCATTTTGCCCACAACGAAACACCATAGTGGCTACAATTACCATAATATTTCACAAACAATAAAATCCAATTACATATTCAAAAATCCACCGCAAAACCATTGCGGTGGATTAAGCACTATCTGCTCATGCATAGCGATTTACGCCATACTATCGTAAAGTATCAAATAAAAACGGGTGCGTTAAAATTTTCTTTTTTTTAATTAATACTCTTTACATTCACCCTATAAACTCGTTTATCTCTTGCCTCAATTTTTAAAATTATGTTTTCTATTTTTTCAACCAATTTCCCATCCCACCTCCCCCCTCCTATTGACGGGCTATTAAGCTCATTTAGTTTATTTGCGATACCATCCGAAGTATTGAATTCAATTTCCCTTAACGCTTTAATAAAAGGAGTTACTTCCAAAGCAAGTTTTTCCGTAGAACTTAAATTATTCGCCTTCACTTTACCCAGTGGCCTACCAGTCCTTGATGTAGCACCAGGCATAAATGATTCGACTCCAATGGCAGCATGGTCAGCTTTCAAGCCTGCGCTGTACATTTCGCCAAGGACCTTGTAAAACAAATAACCGCTATAAGCATCAACGGACATTTTCCCTTCAATGGGTTTTACCACCGTTCTGATGACTTCTTCAATGAAGATTTTTCGAAGCTTATCGTCACGCAATCTTTCCAGTAGCGACAAGCATAGTTGTACAAAATCACTATTTGAGTGCACCATTCTCCTAGGATTTATCGCATGACCTGCTGCCACCTACCGGCTAGCCACCACCTTTGTCCCCTGCCTAAGGTCATTGCGCGCGTTTACAATAATCTTATCTCCTTTTTTGAGATTTCCAAACACCTCGGTCATTTTCGATTGTTGGCCCAGGCGAACATCCACGAATTCTGCGTTACCTTCCGGGTTAATTTTGATCACGTACTGACGTTCGGTTGAAACGACAACGGCCGTGCTTGGTACGATCAATGCACCTTCGGTTGCTTCCGGGGTCAGCATCACCTCTGCGAACATGCCTGGTTTAATCATTCGGCTCGCGTTATTGACGTCTATCTCGACAGTTTCGGACCTGAATTTCAGGTTCATATTGCCTGACCGGCGGCTGATCGTTCCTTTGAAAGTCTCACCTGGCACCGCATTCAAATGGTAGCTAACCGGTTTGCCTTTTTTTAGGCCCAGGCTATAATTTTCAGGCACGTCCACCACAAGTCTTAGGCGGTCCTGCTGTTGCAGGTTAAGCATCGGCCCCACCTGCCGAAGGCCGGAACCTACCAGCGCCCCGGGATGGACGTTCCGCTCGGTGATGATCCCATCGAAGGGTGCCCTAACGGTCAGGTAGCTTTTTATTTCCGTCAGAGCGTCAAAGTTTGCCTTCTCACCCATCGCCGAGGCGCTGTCAGCCATCATTTTGGCATGTGCACTTTCCAAATCGAGCGCCGATACCGAGCCCGCTATGCGTGTGCTGGCCTTCAACCTGCGGTAGTGCTCCTTGCTGGCCACGAGCATGGCCTGAGCTTTCAAAAAATTGGAACGCGCTGCCACCAGCTGCTGCTCGGTTTCAGGTGCTTCGAGCACCATCAATACTTCCCCTTTGCGTACCGCAGAGCCCCTGTCGACCAGCACTTTCTGCACAAACCCATCGGCCTTGGGGTAAATGCTGACCTCTTGAAAGGCAAGGAACTCGCCCGGCAACTGGATCTCTTGACCTACTTTACCCTGGGATACTTCACCAATTTTAAAGGAAACCTCACTTTTACCCTTTTGCTTTTTTGACTGTTTGGGAGTGGATGATTCAGAGGAAGAACAGGCCGAAAAAGCGCCCAATCCTAACATTAGTATTAAACAGTGATATGGATTAGTTTTCATTTCTTAAAGATTGTTCAGATTTATGGGAGCCGTTTGCTGATATTGCTAAGTGTAATGCTACCTCATGGTCGGGAAGCAATGATGGGTCTTGCAGTGGTGTTTTCTTTTGCAGCAGCGCATACACCTGGGGTACGATATAAAGGGCAGCCAGGGTGGATGCGACCAGCCCACCGATGACGGCCCGTCCCAGGGGCGCCACCTGTTCGCCAGTTTCACCGGTGCCGAGCGCCATCGGCACCATACCGGCAACCATCGCAAAGCTCGTCATCAAAACCGGCCTTAACCGCAGTCCTGCGCTATCCAGGGCAGCCTTTCCGGCGTCCCGGTATTCCCAACGCAAGCGCTCGGCATTGGTCACAATCAGGATTGCGTTGGCAACCGAAATACCGGTGGACATGATAATACCCATATAGGATTGAAGGTTCAAGGTACTTCCAGTTAGCAGCAGCGCTCCGATCGATCCGGCGATGACGGCTGGAATCGTTGAAAGGATGACAAATGAAAGTTTAAAGGATTGGTAGTTTGCCGCCAAAAGCAGGAATATGACTAAAATTGCGATGCCTAATCCGGTTTGGAGGCTGCCGAGTGTCTCTGTCAAAAGTGATGACATCCCCTTTACCTGGGTGGCTATTCCTTTGGGTGGCTGGCCGAGCGAAGCGATTGCATTTTCTACCGACCTGGTTGCCGTGCCAAGGTCTTGATGGTGCATGTTGGCCGAAACGGTCACAAAGCGCCTGGGCCCGGTCCTGGAATATTCGCCCGGCAAGGTATCGACTGAGAATGTTGCCACATCCGCGAGCACAGGACGGGCCTGGCCCGCCACGAGTGGTACTTCCTGCAACTGCGCCAGGTTGCGCATAGCAAATTCAGGAATCTGCACCTGTACCTGGTAGGTATAGGCCGAGTTCTGGTCAAGCCACTGATTTTTCTCAGTGTACCGGCTCGATGAAGTAGATGCGGTAATCGAGCGTGCCGCTGCTTGAAGGCTTAGTCCCATCACTGCCAGCTTTTGGCGGTCGAGTTTGATATTGATCACCGGGAATTTGAGTGGTTGGACAATCCTTACATCACGCAAGTGCTCCTCCTCAGAGAGTTTTTCGACCAGCCGGGATGCATAACCTTCGATTTCCTTCATGTTGCGCCCGGCGACCTGAACCTCAATGGGCGTGAATGCCCCACCGCTCATCAGCTTTTCGGTCAGATCTGCCGGCTCAAAGGATAGTGTAATTTCAGGCATTTTTTCACCGACAAGATCCCGGATACGCTCTTTCAGGTCTTGAATGTTCGTCTTATATTCCGGATCAAGACCGACTTTGATAACCGCGTCGTTGGGCCCACTTGTACTTACGTACAGGTTCGATGTTGCGTAATTTGTAGGAACCACGCCGACATAAGCCGATGATACAGCTAAATGTCCATCAGCTGCCTGGTCTACCTGTTCCAGCAGATTTGCCACCTGCTCTTCGGTCCTCTCCAGGCGGGTGCCGTCCGGGGTTTTCATCCGGATTACCATCTGACCTGAGTTTATCTGCGGGAGCATGTCCTTGCCGATCACTGAAAATCCCAATGCGGCCAGGCCGATGATTAGGACTGCGTAGATTGCTACGACCAGCTTATTGAAGGTAAGCAACCTTCGGTTTTGCGAGATAAACCCTACCCGGACCTTATCGAAATAAGTGGACGGCTTTGCAGTATCCCTCTCGTGCGCCTGCTCATGGTGTTCCTTAAGCATCCAGTTGGCCAGGATGGGCACCAGGCTTTGGGCAAGCAAGTAGGATACTGTCATCGCAAACCCGATTGACAGAGAAAGGGGTAAAAACATCGCTCGGGGGACACCTGACATGATAAATGAAGGTGCGAATACGGCGATAATACAAAGCAGGATTAGTAAAAGCGGCAAAGCAACTTCCCGGCACGCATCGTAGATCGCCAATCTCTTTGGCTTCCCCATCTCAAGGTGCTGGTGAATATTTTCGATGGTCACCGTAGCCTGATCGACCAGTACACCGATCGCGAGTGCAAGTCCGGAAAGTGTCATGATGTTGATGGTCTGACCGGCAAGGTTCAAACAGAGCACCGCGGCTATAACTGAAACCGGGATCGTAATGATAACAATCAGCGAGGAGCGCCAATCGCCCAAAAACAGTAGCACCATTAACCCGGTCAATAATGCGCCCAGGCCGCCTTCGAAGAGCAGGCTTTTCACAGAATTGATCACAAATACCGATTGGTCGAACTCGTAGTTCACCTGGATATCATCCGGAAGCAGGCTACGCATTTCTGGCAGCTTTGCTTTCAGCGCCGTTACCACATCCCAGGTTGAGGCGTCAGCCGTCTTGACAACCGGGATATAAGAGGACCGGCTACCGTTGACGAGCGCATAGCCAGCTGTAACATCCGAACCATCAGCTACATTGGCAATATCCTTTAAAAGAACTGTCCTGCGGCCCTGGGTGCTGACCGGGATCTGACCAAAATCTGCGACCCGCTCTTCGAGTGAGTTTAGCGTGGTAATGTAAGTAGTGTTATCTACCCGGATATTACCCGAGGGGGTCATCGCATTATTGGAGGCGAGCGCTTCCACCACTTCGTCGGGCGAAATATTCAGAGCGCGAACCTTTTGCGGGTCCAGGTTAATGACGATTGTGCGCGCATTGGTACCGATTGGCGGCGGGGCTGTAAGGCCGGGAACCGTCGAGAACAATGGCCGGATCCTGGTTACGGCCAGTTCATGGATTTCTTTGAGCGGCCTGGTTTTGCTGCTAAAAACCAAATCACCAATCGGCACAGATGAAGCATCGTACCGGACCACCTGGGGGGGCAGCGCGCCTGGCGGAAAGAATTTCATGGCCCGGTTAACTTGGATAGCCACCTCGGCAGCAGCCTGCGCCATATCGCTTCCCTCATAAAAGGACAGTTTGACGATCGTCAGGCCCTGCACGCTCCTGCTGGAAATTTCCTTAATACCTCCAATGTAAAGAAATTGGTCCTGCATACGGGTGGCAAAAAAGCCCTCCATCTGAGCAGGGGACATCCCACCGTAAGGCTCAATCACGTAAATAACAGGCGAATTCAGTTTGGGAAAAATGTCGACCGGGATCTTGGTAGCAGCCATGATGGAAAATACCACCAGGCCGGTAACAAAAACCAGTACCGCAATCGGACGTTTTAATGATAGGTTCAACATGGGAAAATAATTTTACGGCCGGCGGAAAAAACTAAAAAACTCATCGAAGTCACTGGTAGCATAAGCGCGTTGCAGCCTGAGTTCGACAGCGCGCCGCTGCACTTCAATTGCCTGTTTTTCGACTTTGGTCAAAAGCTGCATCGCATCTGTGAGTCCCAGGATATTTTCAATACCGTTATTATACAGGGAAAGCCGCTGTTGGTAAGCGCTTTCGGCAGACCTGATCGCGGTGGGTAGTTCCCTCAGCGCCTGGCGCATGATCGACATCACCGAGTCGGAGGAGGCCAGCGTATTTTCAAGTTTCATCCTTTCGAATTCCAGCTTTGTATCTGCTTCTTTGATTCTGAACTGCTGGACTTGCAGTCGGCTTTTGACGCGCCGGAAATCAACCATGTTGACAGTTGCAGCCAAACCGACCAAAAAGTTGGTGCGGCTGTAACCAAAACCTGACCCGAGCGGCCCGAAATTGTTATCTAGGTCTAGGCTTGTGCCACGGGCCCAGGCAGCGGTCATCACTGAAACCCTGGGTAAGGCTGCGCTGCGGATCACGCCCACTTCGGTTTGCTGACGGCTTAATAAACTAGCCTGGTAGCGAAGCAGCGGGTGGGCAGGGCCTACCTGTAAGTCTAAGGGCACAGAAACTAGCGCCTGTTCATGGAATGTGGTGTCAATCACGAGCTCGCTGACTGTCCTGCCCGTGAGCATCGCCAGTTGCAGAAATGAGCGCCTGAGCCCTTCATCGATCTCATAGTAGTTGAGCCTGGCCCGGGAAAGCTCCACGCTTGCAAGCGATGAGTCAAGCCCTGGCCTGATGCCGTTGCTGACCAGGTTGTTGATGATTTTACTGACTGTATCAGCCCTGGCTAGATTACGGGATTCAATCTGCAAGATCCTTCCTCTCCATAGCACATCCAGATACGTTCCAACCACTGCCTGCCTGAGCAAAAACGCTTCCCTTTCAACCCCGGCCTGTCCGATAGCAATGTCGGCGCTAACAAGCTGGTCTTCCGCTCTGAAACGGCCAAAGTTGTAAACTTCCCAGTCTGCTGTTGCCAAAGCAATGTTGCCAGAGGTCAGATCCATACGATTTTCAGGTCTTCGGCCGCCCGAGGTCGGAACGATCATCCCCATTGAAAAATACGAACCCGACAAGCCGTTCGCCGTACCGATATCGATCTGGTCATGCAGGCGAACATTCGGCAAACGACTGTCTGTCAACACCCTGGCACTAGCCTGAAATTGCGACAGCGCTGCCCTTTGGGCTTCAATGCTCGGATATTTTTCAATCGCCGAACTTACTGCCTGCTCCATGCTGAGCGGCTGCCCTTGCGCGGCTGAATGGATGGCAAAGGCTATTAAAGTAAAAGCAAGCGTACGCGGTAATCTTAACATATTGGTTTATAGGTTCTTCGCAAACGAAACTGCCGGTCGCAATAATTCTTTCCATTGATTGAAAGACGCCGGCTTAAATAAATAGCTATTGGCTTGCTGGTTATATGCATTGGAAATAATCTGTGGGTCAACATTGGCCGATAATACAAAAACCGGTACATGGTCAAAGGCAGGGCTTCTACGGATCTGGTCAAGTATACCAAATCCGGTTCCGGCAAGCATCGGCAGGTTGATAAATATGATGATACGCTGCAAAGAACCATGGAAAGTAACCCCGTCAATTAAGCTTTCAAATGACTCGAAGCGTTCGAGAAGGCAATCAGCATGCGTTTGACTTACGGCCATTTCAAAGAAAATAACATCATCTTCATCATCCTCGGCAAAAAATACAGTCCATTGATTATCAGTAACCATTGCGTATCAGGGTTTGAAACCCAAAGTAAACAGGCAAGTTCTTATAGGGTGGTTAGAAGGTTATTAAAAGTTGATTAGAGGAGCCATTTTTATAGGTTTTCTAAGGCCAAGGGTTGTTAATTTGGCAACATAAACAACCAATGCACATGAATGTATTAGTCGTAGAAGATGATGTCGAACTAACACAGTTCATTCAAAAAGGTCTGGTGGCCGAGGGCATAGGGGTCTCGATCGCTTTCGATGGAGTTATCGGGCGCTCTATGGTCAACGAAAACCGGTTTGATGTGGTGGTCTTGGACGTAAACCTACCAGGCGTCAATGGGCTGGACCTTTGCCGCTTTATCAAGCAAAACTGGCCGGCTGTTCCTGTGATCATGCTCACAGCGTTGGGCAGCCTGGATAATAAGGTATTGGGCTTCGAAGCGGGCGCGGACGATTACCTTGCCAAACCTTTTGCCTTTAAAGAATTACTCTTTCGCCTGAAAGCGCTGGCCCGAAGACATCCGGCCCGCGCCCCGCGCCCGAAGCGATTGGAACTGTTGGACCTTGCTATTGAGACCGATTCGCACCGGGTGTGGCGTGGGGGCGAAAGAGTCGAATTAACCGCGCGCGAATATGCATTGCTGGAATACCTGATGCTCAACCAGGGACGTGTCGTCAACCGGATCGACCTGCTTGAAAATGTATGGGACGTACATTTTAACAGCAATACCAATGTGGTGGACGTCTATATCAATTACCTGCGAAGGAAAGTGGACCGAACAGAGCCCAAATTGCTGCACACTGTATTTGGCGTTGGATACATGTTAGGGGCTGAACCATGAGCATCAAGCAGCGGATTACAATCTGGTTTGCCGCACTGGTAGCATCTTTGCTACTGCTGTTTTCACTTTTCATTTACCAGACCTATGAATCCTACCGCCGGTCGCTGATGCGCAGCCGTTTGCAGCGGCGTGCGCTGGCCGGACAGCGGTACTTTCAAAACCGGGTCGAAGTTCACAGGGCGAGCTACCTCACCCAGCCGGATCAGCATGAAACCAATCTTGGACCAGCCAATAATGTCATTTATAAGTCCTCAGGATCAGACGACCACAAGCTCACCAAAGGGCTGCTGGCTCAGGCGCGAAAGGGAGAAGTTCAGTTCACGTATGATGCGCCGCCCTGGAATAAACCGAAGGAAGGCGTAGCGCTCTCCTTTATCATCGGCGGGCAGCGCTATGTATCGGTTGTGACCGCCTATGACCTGCCCGGCAGGCAAGCCTCCAACAGTCTTCTGTTTATCTTGTTTGTCGGCAATATCGTATTGCTGATCATTGTCGTTTTTGCAGGTTTCTGGTTTGCACGCCGGTCGATGCAGCCTTTTGATCAGCTGATAGAGCAAATGAATCCCACTTCGGCCAACGACTTTTCATTTAGGCTCCAAAGCACTTCCACGGCTGACGAGGCGGCTTATTTGGCTGGCTCCTTCAACGAGCTTTTGGCAAGACTGCAAGTGCTTGCCGACAGCCAGGAGCATTTTGTTGCTTATGCTTCGCACGAGATCCGCACGCCATTGACCGTTGTCAAGGGAATCCTTGAAACCTCAATCGCCTATGACCAGCAGCTTGTAGATACTCGTATCAGTATGGAAAAAGCGTTGCTACGGCTGGAAGATGCGATCAATTTAGCCAACTCACTGCTTCAACTCGCAGAAGTGGAAGGGCTGCAATCGGTTAAAATGCGGCAGGATGTCAACGTGGTTGATACCATCCTGGACAGCCTTTCTTACTTCGGAGAAAAGCACCCTGATCAGCAAATAAATTTTGTGCTATCGGACGCCTTTACAGAAAAGAGTCAGCTTACCCATGTTATGGGTAGCTCGATCCTTCTCAGGACCGTGCTGATCAATATCCTTGACAACGCCAGCAAATATTCAGGAAAAAAACCCGTTTCGCTCGATGTGGGTTTGACAGATGATCAGATGACTATTGCTGTCACCGACCAGGGCATGGGCATTCCCAATGAGCAGATGTCGGACATTTTCATGCCTATGATGCGGGCCAGCAATGTAGGCAAGATTCCTGGCTTTGGATTAGGGCTAACGATCGCGAAGAAAATCATTGACATCCATCAGGGGACCCTTGAAGTCGATTCGAAAACCAATCAGACGACTGTGTCAATCAGGCTTCCGGCAAGCACAATATAGACGTAGTGGACATTGGTAAACAAAAGTATTGCAAACAATAGGCTTACCCGTAAGCGGTTGCAATATGCCCGCAGACTTTTGGTGAGAAAAATGCAAGTTAGGGAAGAAATCGCCCTAAAATAATTGCTGAATACCGAAACCCATGTGCATTAAGTGAAGCTTGAATCAAATGTTGGTTTTCTTACTTATTATCCTGGCAGTAGGCGCTTTTTGCCCTGCGATCATTTACTTTGCCAACCGGCTAGGTCGCGCTAAGTTTCTGGCCAGACTCAGACGGGAAAACCTGGACAGAATCAAGTCTGATCTGGATGAGGTTTCACGCGCATTTAATAATGGGATTCTCAATGAAGAAGAGTTTGAAAAAAAGAGCAATCTTCTGATCGACGAGTTGTTGGAGCAGCTCTTTAAAACAGCAAACGAAGAAAACGAGCAGGTATGAGCGCGAACGCCGGATGCCTGAGAAGTTTAACTGAATGCGGCCTTCCTAAGCAGAGCACTGCTTCTGGACAATAGATCTCTGTTTCTCAGGAATGCTGCAACAAACCAGTAAACTTTTAAATATGACGTAGCTATTATTAAAATCGCATGATCTGCTCAGAATGCATTATAAATCAGGATTGCCGGAAAGATTCCGTTGTTGAACGCGCTGTATCAGCGCCTCGCGATACGTTCTGCTTATAGGGATCTCTTTTTTGCCGATCCAAATTGAATTTGCCTGGATAGCATCGATCTTTGAAAACTGAATGATAAAAGAGCGGTGTACCCGGACGAACCGCGAAGCGGGCAATATTTCTTCCATTTTACCTAGCTGCATAAGCGTCATCAGGCGATCGGCGCTGCGGTGGATAAGAACATATTCGCCGTAAGCTTCCAGATAGTCAATATCGCTCAATGTTACCTTGTAGGTTTTGGCATCCGATTTGATAAAAATATAATCCTGCTCATTATCCGCCAGCACATTTTGGCGTATAGTATTACGAGTTCCCAAACGGTCCATCGCCTTACCGACGGCCTGGAAGAATCTTTCAAAAGCGATGGGCTTAACCAGGTAATCGAGCGCATCGAGCTCATAGCTTTTGATGGCGTATTCTGAGTAAGCTGTGGTGAATACAGTCAACTGGCTTTTCCCCAGCGTCTGCATGAAGCTGATACCATTAATGTCAGGCATCTGCACATCCAGAAAAAGCAGATCGACCCGCCGGCTTTTCAGCACTACCGAGGCTTCAATCGCATTCGCACAGGTTGCTACCAGATCTAATGCGGGGATTTTGGAGACATAATCCGTGAGCAGTTTGCGGGCCAGGGTCTCGTCGTCGATGATCATGCAGGTAATTTTCATAGGGTCACAATCAGTCGAATTTCAAATGTATCGGCATTATCGATGATTTCCAGTCCATGTCTGCCAGGATATGTGAGTTCCAGGCGTTTTTTTACATTCGCAAGACCGATGCCACCGGGTTCGCTTTCCGTGGCCATTGCCGTTTTCTTAGTGTTAACGCATAAAAAAGATAACGCATTCTGCTCATCCACTTGCATGTTAATGAAAATGTATCCCTGCGGATTCATGTCCAGGTCCGAATGTTTGAAGCTATTTTCTACGAAGGTCAGCAGCAACAGTGGCGCAATCCGGTGTCCGGGGCCGATGCCTGTTACTTCAAAAGTCAGATTCCGCTCGAAAATCTCAGATTTAAGTTTTTGCATTTCTACGATATTACGCAAGAAAACTATTTCGTCTTGCAGAGGCACCCATTGCGCCTGGCACCGGTACAGCATATAGCGAAGCAGCTCGGAGAGCTTCATATCATGGGTGCGGCATTATCCTCTTTCAGGTAAGCGAGCGTGTAAATGTTGTTGAGGGTATTAAACAAAAAATGGGGGTTGATCTGCGACTTCAGCAGCGAGATCTGCATTTCGCGGTTCTTCAACGACAGCTCGCTCTTTTCGGCCTCCCGCTTCTGCAAGCCTTTGAAGTAACTGATCACATAATACACCCCTACGGTGATGATGTATTGATCGTGAAAATGCAGTCCCTCCCAGCGCAACAACCCTTGCAAGTGTGCCAGCCACACGTCCCACCCGATATAGCCTTCCACATAATTCTCCAGGTAATACGACAGCGACCCCATGATCAAAAAATGTAGGGTCGCCCCAATGGCGTGGCCGGCCACCTGGACGTAGATGCTAAACTGGAACAGCCAGTTGGAGTAAAAAAAGATGCCGATGATGAGGAGGCAAAGGGCCTCAAAAAGGTAGAGCGCGTTCCAGAAAATGTAGGTGTGTGGTGTGTTCAGCTCCCATTCAATAAAGGTTCCAACACCATAATTTATGGCATACCAAAAACACAGCCACAGGTAGGCTTTCTTCCAAATGCGCGGTATATCCTCTAAAAATTTCAAGGGGTACAAATTGTACATTAAAGTTACGGAATGAAACGTAAACCCGTTCAAAGAAAGATTAACGGGGGTAAATCTTCATTTTCGGGGAATATCCTACAGGGAGTTTGAAAGACGGGCGCAAATGGCCATCTTTCGTCTTTCAGGACTTTTCATGAGGGTACTACTCCTTTTCGCGGCAAGTCTCCTGTTTTTTGGCGCCAACGGGCAAAAATTGACCCTCTCCGCCCGGGTGCTCGACAATGAAACACAGGAGCCTTTAACCTATGCCTCCATTGGCATCAAGGGCAAACCTATCGGGACCATTTCCAACCTGAATGGGGAATTCGATTTTCATTTTCCAGCGGAATACCGCAACGAGCTGCTCATCATCAGCATGATCGGCTATGAGAATTTTGAGGCCCCGATCTGGTCGTTGCTGGAAAACGACACCAAGGTGATCCTCATGTCGAAATCCACCACCGTGCTCCCCGAAATCGTGGTGACCGACTCGCTCACCGGCGGCGAGATCCTGCAGGTCGCCTTGGCCCGCGTGGACCAAAATTTTCCCATGCAGCCCTTCATGCTGGATGGCTTCTACCGCGACGTGAAAAAAGTGGGCGGCACCTACATCAGCCTGCTGGAAGCGGCCGTGAAAATATTCGATGAGAACTATGCAGAGCCACGCAACAAATCCAAACTGCGCGAGCGCGTGAAGTTGGTAGAAGTGCGCAAGAGCCTGGGATACGACAATAAGTTTACCACCTATTTCGGACAGCGCAACCTGCTGGAAGACCTGTTGC
>CBIHPQ010000154.1:0-14241 GCA_966211825.1 uncultured Dyadobacter sp.
TATTATTGCCACGGTTACCTGGGCCTCCTTGTGCAGGCTTGGCCTGTCCGCCACTTTGCTGGTTACCACTCTGAGGAGTCGTGCCAGTTGTATTCGGGCGGCTGCGGTTGGTATCAGTGCCGGTAGTGGTTGTAGTGGTACCGGTAGCCGCACCTGCATCTGCCGGGCGGTTCTCTCCGGGGGCCACTGACCCGTCACGGATTCTCTTTCTTTTTCTGCGGCGTTTTTTGTCAGCGGATGTGTCGCTGGAAGCTACCGGATCTTTCTTTTTATTGGAAGGAAGTTCGATTTTTCCAACTACCCTTAATCCTCTGAGCTGCTCACCACGCGCTTCGATCAGTTGCGATTCGCCGGCTGGCTGCTCTTCTGTCGTGCTGGCGGGTTCTGCTGGCGCAGCAGGGGCCGCTTTTTCAGCAACTGGTGCAGCTTCTTTCGGCTCCACTGGTGCTGGCTTGCTTTCCACCGCCGGCTCTACCGGACGTGGCTCTTCTTTGGCCGGGGCCTCGGCAACCGGTGCCGCCGGTGCAGGAGGAGTTTCTTTAACCGGAGCTTCCACCGGAGTTTCCTTAATAGGCTCAGGCTGGGCCGCTACCGGCTTAACTTCTTCTTTCTCTACAGGCGCTGGCGCTGGCTTAGGAGTTTCGGCCACCACCTCTTTGGGAGCTTCTGGCTTAGGTTGTTCCTCAGCAGCAGGCTGTTGTACTACCGGACGTTTCGCATCCAGGTCGATTTTTCCTACTACCTTAATTCCAGGAAGTTTATTTTCTGATGCCTGCTGCGGCTCGGATTCGGAAGGTTTTTCTTCCACTACGGGCTTTTCGTCGGCTTTTGGTGTATTGCGGAAATAGAGAATTCCCTCAACATCGCTTTTTACCTTGTCCTCCTTAACTTCAACAGGTGCTTCCACAGGGGGAGCAGCCGGTTTTTGGGTCAGGGACGACCTCAGTTCATTCGATTTGAAGTCCTTCGCAAGAAACTCAATTTGATCGGCATTAATTTTGGTATTTGGATTACTTTCCACCTTATACCCCTTGGCAGACAGATGATCCACGATCGTAGTAATACCCACGTTGAGGATCCGTGCCACTTGGCTAAGGCGCATCATTTTATCTTCTGCCATATTAGCAATTTAGTAGAATAAGGTTTTGCACTGGTTGCGGAGCCATTTGTGGACGGCCCCACTTGTTTTAATATTATTCAAATTCTTTTCGCAGGATATCAAGAACCTCCTCAACAGTTGCTTCTTCGAGGTCGGTCCTTCTTACCAGCTCCTCCTTGCTCAGAGCCAACACGCTTTTCGCTGTGTCAAGACCGATTTTGTGGAGTTCGTCGATGATCCATTCGTCGATCTCATCCGAGAATTCGGTAAGGTCAACATCTTCATCGTTTTGTTCTTCGATATCGCGGAATACATCGATTTCCATTCCCACCAGTTTGCCGGCCAGCTTGATATTCTGTCCGCCTTTACCGATTGCCAGTGATACCTGGTCTGGTTTGAGGAAAACCGATACGCGCTTGGCGTCGCGGTCGATCTGCATGGAGCTTACTTTCGCAGGACTCAATGCACGGCTGATCAGCAGTTCGAGGTTGTCGGTGTAGTTGATAACGTCGATGTTCTCGTTACCCAGTTCACGAACAATGGAATGGATGCGTGAGCCTTTCATACCTACGCATGCACCTACCGGGTCGATCCTGTCGTCGTATGATTCGACGGCAACTTTGGCGCGTTCCCCTGGTTCACGAACAACTTTACGTACCGAAATGATTCCATCGTAGATTTCAGGAATCTCCACTTCGAAGAGTCTTTCCAGGAATACCGGGGAAGTTCTCGACAATGTGATCTTCGGTGATCCGTTGTTCATTTCCACTTTATGGATCACCGACTTAACGGATTCTCCCTTGCGGAAACGGTCTTTTGAGATCTGTTCGGTGCGTGGGAGGGAAAGTTCGTTGCCTTCCGAATCCACGATAATTACTTCGTGTCTCAAAGTCTGGTACACTTCGCCGGTGATCATTTCACCTACCTGATCCTTGTATTTTTCATACATGATCTCTTTTTCCATATCCTTGATCTTCTGGATCAGGGTCTGGCGGGCGGTTTGCACGAGGCGACGGCCGAATTCGACCAGCTTCACTTCTTCGGCTACTTCTTCACCTACTTCAAAGTCACTCTGTATCTTGCGGGCTTCTGCAAGTGGTATTTTGTTATATTCCCAAATGTCCTCAGAGTTGTCGTCCACGATTTCACGGGTACGCCACATCTCAAGGTCACCGCTTTCCGGGTTGATGATCACATCAAAATTATCATCGGTGCCATATTTCTTGCGAATCATAGTACGAAATACCTCTTCTAAAACACTGATCATCGTTGGACGATCGATGTTCTTAGAGCTTGCGAACTCCGCGAATGATTCAATTAATATTCCGCTATCCATTGCTATGTTAAAGAATATTTGCTGATACTAAGTTATACATATTATATAATTGATCACAACCCGAAAATGCGAATCCGGCCTTGTGAGTCTATTTAAACGAGATTTCGATCAATGCTTTGGAAATTTCATCCAGGCTGATCGTCCGCACCAGCGACGCCTCGTCTACCGGTGTTTTCGGTTTTTTCTTGGGGGCGGGCAGCTGAATGGTAATACTTTCATCGCCGGCTTCCGTCAGGTTTCCTTGCAGGACTTCACCGCTTTTCAATGTGATTTTCAAGTTCCTCCCTACATTTTTCTTGTACTGGCGCGGCAGCACCAAGGGCTGGTCGAGGCCAGGGGAGGAAACTTCCAGCGTGTAGGCGTCAGTGAATATTTCCAGCTCTTCAAGCTGCTTGGCGAGCCTGCGGCTGATGGAGGTACATTGCTGGATCGTAATGCCCTCGTCGCTGTCGACAAGGATGGTAACTTTCTGACTTGCCTTGGAAGGTTTGATGGCGACATCTATCAGAAAACAGTCTCCATCTTCCAGAAGCGGGGCCAGCAAAACTTCTAAGTGTTCCTTTACGGTCATGTATAAGCTATACAAATAAAAAAGGGGATTTAGACCCCCTCAATCAATCGATCAAAATAGAATAGGATGCAAATATAAAATTTTTTTATCATTTCTACAAACATTCCGGGATGTCTTCCAAATCCATATCCTTCGCCTATTTTTGCAAAAAATGCTATTTAAACTCAATGAAGGGGATCAAGAAGTTACTGTGGTTTTTGTATCAATGCTTTGCTTGCTATACCCTGCTGATTTACATACTGATACTGTGGGTGCCGTCCGACGGTTGGCTGGCCGGGTTTATGATGATGTCGTTCCCCGCAGTGGTACTCATTCATTTGATTTCGGTGCCGGTATGGTTGGTGGTGGAAAGGAAAAAGGCTGTTCTGCCGCTGGTCATGTTCGCCGCCGCCGGTTTGTTTCTTTCCAGGACATACGTCTTCAACAGTTCCGACGATGCGCCGGCTACTGCCAGGGAAGAAAAGAAATTCGCCGTCATGAGCTACAATGTTCACGTTTTCCAGAAGTTTTCGGAATGGCGTACCGATGCCGGGCGGCAGGAGATCAGGGCGATGAAGGCCTGGATAGGCGACAGCGGCGCCGACGTGCTTTGTATGCCCGAGTATTATGACGAGGACGACAGCATTTTCGATTCTGGAAATTACCTGCGGAAAAAGGGATACCGGCACGCGGCCTACTTTCACCGGCGCAAATACGGTAAAACATACTGGGGGCTGAGCATTCTCTCCAAGCATCCCATTGTAGCCTCGCGCGACACGGTTTTTGAAGCGCAGAACGGAATGATCCAGGCCGATGTGAAGGTGGGGCGAGATACGGTGCGGGTGATCGGCCTGCATTTGTATTCCATGACCCTCGGCCTGAGCAAGCTCGTGCGCCAAAAGCAAATGGACGGGATAGAATCCGAAGGCCGCATTACCCTCAGGAAAATGAAAAACGGTTTTAAGCAAAGGGCAGAGGAGTTCACCGTTTTACAGGACTGGATCGATGCCTCGCCCTATCCTGTGCTCGTTTGTGGGGATTTCAATGAAGTACCTTACAGCTATATCTACGGAAAGTTGCGCAAATCGCTCAGAAACAGCTTTGAAGAGAAAGGGCAGGGCTTTGGCTTCTCTTATAATCACCTCCCTTATTTTATCAGGATCGATCATCAGTTCTACGATGACCGCCAGTTGTCCTTACTGGACTTTACAACCTATTCCAAAATAAAGTATTCGGACCATTACCCGATCATGGGTACCTATTCTTTCAAATAAAAACAGGCTCCGGAGAGCCTGTTTTACTGATATGTAATGCCGAGACTGTCGAGCTCGTGCGGGGATATCGTGGGCGGGAAAATGCCCCGGTCAAGCTTCTGTTTGACGAGCGTGGCCGTTTTCTTAGCCTCATCCTCGGTGGCAAATCCATTTATGCCAGGTACTCCGGGAATAACCTTCTGCTCGATTACGAGTGTCGTGTCCTGCCGTATGTGATAGCCCCAGCCATGCTCGCCCCTGATTGTTTCGACCTTGAAACGGGAAAGGCCTTCGCCGCCCTGATTTCCCTTCTGTCCCGTGAAGAACAGAAAGTAAATCGCTGCTGCGAAGGCCGTTGCCACAATGGCCAGTGTACCTATGATCAGGATTCTGCTGTTTCTGCGGATCACAGATCGTCGTCGTTGTTAATAGCCTGAGTAGGATCGAAGCCCCAGAAGTCGTCTGTTCCGCCTGAACCACCTGCGCTACCCGTACCCAGGTAACCGATTTTGCCGATGGTGAATGCACCAGCAAATCCTCTTTGAGTTGGGAAAGGAGCTCTCTCAATCCAGCTGTTCGCGCCCGGATCGTATTCCCAAACAGCAGAACTACCTTTTCCACCCACAACATAAGCTTTTCCGTCGATCACGAAAGAAGAACCGTAAGAACGTGCAGGGAATGCATCCTGGTCAAATCCGGTAGCGAAATCGATACGGGTCCAGTTACCAGCGCCGCCGTTACCTGCCGGATCGAAGCTGTAAAGGTCTTTGAAAGAAGTTTGTGCGTTACTTTCGCCGAATCCTACGTAAGCTTTATCGCCAATCGTGAAAGAAATGGCCCCGGTCCTTTTACCACCCTTGAATGTGGCCATTTCGGTCCATTTGTCGGTAGTTGGATTGTATTCATAAAAATCCTGGTAGAAGTTGCTACCATTGAACCCAAGACCTACATATGCTCTGTCGTTCACTACGAAAGAAGTGGCAAACTGACGGGTCCCACCGCCGAAATCAGCGACAGCATCCCATTTGTTGGTAGCAGGATCGTATTCGAAGAAATCCTTTTTGTAGCCATTGTCGACGGTCAATACACCGTCATAACCGCCGCCCACATAAGCTTTGCCTTTGAGAACGAACGCCGTAGCGTTGTTGCGGCCGCTTCCTGGGAATGGAGTTATTTGTGACCAGGTTTGTCTTTCTGCATTGTAAGCCCAAAAGTCTTTTACCCGGGCAACTGCTTCATTTGTATAGCCAGTACCAATGTAACCTACGCTACCAATCACAAAACTCACTGCATTGGTCCGGATCGATCCTCCGAAGTTTGGCAAATCCTTTCTGAACCAGTTTCCGAGTTTTTCGGTCTCATCATCCTTGTTACAGCTCATCTGAACCAACGCGGTAGAAGCGACTAGAAGGGCTAACGAAGTCTTTTTTAAGGTATTAAACATGAAATTATTGTTTGACGAATTGTTACAAATGAGTAATGAGAATTTTTGATTGTTTAAGAGGGCCGCCAGTCTGAACACGATGCAACAAGCTCACCCGTAACTTAAATTTTTTGCAAACATAACATCTTGATACTGCTAAGTAAAATAATCAGAAATTTTTTGTCCAAAACTTTAATCTGTCAGTTACTTTCAACGCGAATCGGGTTACAATGTTGCGCCGTCGCCACAGGCGATCTGTCTCAGGATGCATCCCAACTACAAAAGGTTTAAAATAGTCCTTCTACTTTTACGTTTCTTACCGGGTTTGCCACTATTCATGTGCTTGCGGCGTAACTGTTGAAAAGCCTTTGTTTTACTCTTACGTATACATTCCGTTTTTTGTTGCAAACCGGATTTTACTTTCTTATTTGTCCTAAATCGTTGAATCATGTTGTAATTAAGAATGCAACTGATATTTTTGCACTTTTTACTGTTCTTGCTCTAAATGAAATTTCAGTCTTATTCCCTCGGGAAGTCGTCAATAGTCAATAAGCTTCTGATCATAATTGGATTTGCGTTTCTGCTCACCGCCTGTGAGTGGGGAGATGAGATCGAATCCCTGTCACAGCCCGATCCGGACGATTTTGCCGTGCTAAGTTCCGATACAGTTACCATCCAGCTTTCAACGATCGGAACAGATTCGGTCATGACCGGGGGGGCTTCGCGGATACTTCTGGGGACCTATAAAGACCCGTATTTTGGAAAGGTGCGGTCGATGAGCTTCTTCCAGCCCACGCTGAGTACCGGCATGTCCCTCGTGCAGGAAGCCGAATATGATTCGCTGATCTTATCGCTCAGATACGATAATTCATACAGCTACGGCGATACGACCAAGCCGATGAACCTGACGGTTTACAGGACGCTTAAAGATATTACCGACATCCCGTCAACCAGTGCTTACTGGAACCACAACTCGACGCCCTACGACCCGGCGCCGATCGGAAAGGTAACCGTGGTACCAAGGCCTACCACGACGGCACTTCTGAAAATCAAACTTTCGGATGTACTCGGAAAGCAGATCTTCGCAATGGCGAAAAATAACCAGCTGACTTCGAATATCGACTGGATCAACTTCGTGAAAGGACTCGCCGTAATGCCCGCAGCTACGGATAATGGCTCGATGATAGGGTTCAAATGGAATATCGACAGTACGTCCGTGCAGTTGCATTACCACACGCCGTCGGTGAGTGAATACAAGAAGGATTCGACGATTTTCAAAGTGACGGCGTCCTATAATCAAACGATCGCGGACGCTGCCGGAACGCAGCTTGCTAAACTGCCTGCTAATAAAAGGCTTGCATTGCCTTCGACGCAGTCGGGAAATCTGGCATTCATGCAGGCCGGCACGGGAATCATGCTGCGTGTGGACCTGCCTTACCTGAGAAACTTCAAATATGCCGAGTACACGGCCATTAATAAGGCCTATCTGCGTGTAAGGCCATTAAGGGCGTCGGTTACCAATGCACTTCGCGTTCCCCCGGTTTTATATCTCTACCGGCTTGATAAGAATAACCAGTTCTATACCGATGCGAACGGTACGCCGCTGGCAGTGACGTTGCTGGGCACCGGGGCCGGCGTGAACAGCATCTATTACAACGACCTGATCAAAAACGAGCAATACTACCGGTTCGACATCAGCTCTTTTGCCACAGAAGTGATGGTTTCACAATCGGCTGACGTTGGCGGCTTTATTATCCGCAGCAGCCCATTCGGTTCGAGCGGCGCTTTCCGCGATGCAGGTACCGAATTCGCAAGGAGTGTCGACAGGCTTGTAGTAGGCGACCGGTTTAATGCCGACAAAGGCGTCGAGTTGGAATTATACTACACGAAAGTCAAGCCAAAATAACCTTTGGTTGAAAATAAAAAGAAGGGGTAGGCCGCAACGCCTACCCCTTCTTATTTTACATAACCACTCCATTCTTCGGCAGTATCTTCTCAGGGATCTTGTCCGCTTCGATCAGTTCCAGGAGGTTGATCTCGATATTGCGCGACATCGAAGTCATCGGGATGTCGTTAGGGCCGTTCTCGAATGGGTTTTGCATGATATAGGCAATCCATTCGACATAAAAGAAGAGAAAGGAAATGATAAAGGTGATCGGGATGGCAATGCGGCCGATGCTTTCGACCAAACCCATGGGAAGTACCAGCGTGAAAATGAATATCACCAGATGGACGAAAAAGCTGTATTGAGTAGGGAAAACAGTATTCTTGATGCGCTCGCATTTGCCCATCGCATCACAAAGCCTTCGCAGCGTATCGTCGATATTCTGATAAAGTAAAGTCTTGACCTTTCCTGTTTCGTGCAGTTCGGCCATTTTAAACTGGATCAGGTTCAGGATGGCGTTCGGGATATTGTCCTGTGCGCCAACATATTCGCGCTCCTGAGTGGTCAGGTGCAGATCGGCGTACACGAGCACCTGCGTGCGCCTGAGTGAGTTGGCCAGGGCATAACACCAGGCGATTTGTAAATGTGCGATGCTGGAAACGAGCTCCTCCTTTTCTTCCGCAGGCGCTTCGATGAATGCCTTCGACTGGCGTACGAGCGTCCGGCTGTCGTTGACGATCTCCCCCCAGCATTTGCGGGCTTCCCACCAGCGGTCATAGGCAGAGTTGGTTCGAAAACCGAGCAGCAGCGAGAGCGCTGTCCCGAGAATGGTGGTGATGGAGATAGGGAAGGAGAGAAAATGCCAGTTCTGATAGCTGAAAAGGTAGAAGACCAGGGTCGCATAAGCTGTTACCGCAACGACACCCACCCAAATGCCTTTAAGCAGCCGCCAGATCGAAAAGACCTGTTTTACATACATAAAGTTTCATAATAAGTTCGCTGCCAAAATATAAAAAAGCGGGCCATAGTGTTAGCTATGACCCGCTTTTTGAAATAAAACAATATGCGGTTAATGTGCAGGCGCGTCGGAGACGTTACCCGGCTTGGCTGGCTGATGCCCTTTTTTACCTGTTGCCAGCTTCTCTATGGCTACAAACAATACCGGCACCACGAAAATCGCAAGCGAGGTAGCTGCAAGCATTCCCCCGAACACGGTCCAGCCGATGGTCTTGCGGGACTCTGCCGCTGCGCCGCTGGCAAATGCAAGCGGAAGTACGCCGAGGATGAATGCGAGCGACGTCATAATGATAGGCCGCAAACGCAACTGAACCGCTTCGAGCGTCGCTTTTACGAGCTCCATACCATTGTCGACCCGCTCTTTGGCGAATTCCACGATCAGGATCGCGTTTTTGGCCGCCAGACCGATGAGGGTGATCAAACCGATCTGCGCATAGATATTATTAGACAAATTAGGCAGCAATGTCAGCGTGAGGATCGATCCGAAAGCACCGATCGGTACGGCGAACAGTACGGAGAACGGGATCGACCAGCTCTCGTAAAGCGCTGCCAGGAAGAGGAATACGAACACAATCGAGATTGCGAAAATGGTGGTGGTACTATCACCCGCCTTAATCTCTTCACTACTCATACCCGAGAACTCGTAGCTGTAACCCGCGGGCAGTTTGGCGGCTTCCTCGCGCAAGGCGGTAATTGCCTGACCGCTACTGTAACCCGGTTTCGGGGTACCGTTGATCTCCACAGAACGGTAAATGTTATAGTGGGAAATCAATGCAGGGTTTTCAACGACACGCGAAGTAACCAATGCACTAAGCGGTACCATATTGCCTGCCTTATTGCGCACGTAGAACTTCTGGATTTTGTCGAGCGAAGAGCGGAAGCTGCTGTCGGCCTGCACCATTACACGGAAGTTACGGCCGTAGAGGTTGAAGTCGTTGACATAACTACTTCCCAAAAGTGTGGAAAGCGAGTTGAACACATCATTGACCTGCACGCCGAGTTTCTTGGTTTTTTCACGGTCCACATCGATCTGGTAACTTGGAGTCCTTGCATTGAAGAAGGTGTAAGCCATGGCGATCTCGGGACGTTTGTTAACCCTTCCCAGGAATTCGCGGGCCACGCCTTCAAACTGCTGGATATTGTCGGTACTCGTCGATTGCTGCAGCTGGAAGGTGAAACCGGAGGTCGCACCAAGTCCGGGGATCGCAGGAGGTGCAATCGCGAGAACGCGCGCTTCTTTAATATCGGAAGTACGTTTCTGGATTTCTTTGATTACGGCCTGCACGTGGTGCTCGGCGCCTTTGCGATCGGCCCATGGATGCAAGCTCACGAACATCGTTCCCACGTTGGATTTGTTCGAAAAGCTGATCACGTTCAATCCGGCCAGACCTCCCACTACTTTCACTTCCGGAATAGAAGACACGCGCGACATAATGTCCTTGATCATCGCCACGTTGCGCGTCGTCGAGGTGGCTTCCTGCATTTCATAGGTCACAAACAGACGTCCTTCATCCTCCACAGGAATAAAGCCCGAAGGTTTGTTTTTGAAAAGAAAGAACAATCCCACAAACAGACAGACCATCATCACCAGCACGAGCGGAGTGGCTTTGATCCATTTGGAAACACCTCTCGTGTAGGAGCGCGAAACTTTGTCGAACCAGCGGTTGAAACGGTCGAAGAATTTTTCGAGTAAATTCTTTTTGTCGTCCGCACCTTTGGAAGGCCTCAGCATGATCGAGCAAAGCGCCGGCGTCAGTGAGAGCGCCACGAATGCAGAAAGCAATACGGAAACGGCAATGGTGATCGCAAACTGCTGGTAGAGTCGTCCTACGATACCCGGCACAAAACCAACCGGAACGAATACGGCCGCAAGGAGGAGTGCAATCGCGATTACCGGACCGGAAATCTCTTTCAAAGCCTGCTCGGAAGCACCACGGGGCGACCTTTTCTTTTCATCGATATAGTGTTGCACCGCTTCCACCACCACAATGGCGTCATCGACCACAATACCGATCGCCAGTACGAACGCGAAGAGCGTCAGGGTGTTGATCGTAAATCCGAATGGAATGAAGAATATAAATGTGCCGATCAATGAAACCGGGATCGCGAGGATCGGGATCAGTGTTGCGCGCCAGTTTTGCAGGAAGAGGAATACTACCAGTACCACGAGGATCATCGCTTCACCAAAAGTATGGAGTACTTCCTCGATGGATACCTTCACAACCGAAGCCGTTTCAACCGGTATCACGTAATCAATATCCTTCGGAAATGTCTTTTTCATTTCCGTGAGCGCCTTCATAACACCCTCATAAGTGTCTAATGCGTTTGCATCGGGTGCCTGGTAGATCAGTACAAATGCCGCAGGCTTTCCGCTTACAAATGCATTCACACCATAGTCAAACTTACCCAGCTCCACGCGGGCAACATCGCGCAGGTAGACGACGCTACCTTCTTCGGGCGCTGATCTTACGATGATATTTTCAAACTGCTCCTTCGTATTCAGACGGCTGTTGGTAAGCACACTGTATTCAAATGCCTGCGCACCGGGCTGCGGCGTACCGCCCACGGTTCCTGCCGCAATCTGCAAGTTTTGCTCGGCCAATGCCGCTGAAATATCCGACGGCGTCATTCTGAGCGTCGCCAGCTTCTCAGGGTTCAGCCAGATCCGCATACCGAAGTCGTCGGCGCGTGATACAATGTCACCGACCCCTTTCACACGTTGAAGGGCGTCTTTGAGGTAAATGTTGGCATAGTTACCAATAAACTGCGCATCATGCGAGCCATTGGGCGAATACAATGCCAACGCGATCATGATACTAGGCTGGCGTTTACGAACCGTCAGACCCAGGCGTTTTACCGCGTCGGGAAGGGTAGGTTCTGCCACGCTCACGCGGTTCTGAACATCCAGGGCCGCAATGTTGACATCGGTACCTACGTCGAATGTAACGTTGATACTGCTTTGCCCGCTGCTGGTACTGTTACTGGACATGTAGGTCATGCCCGGCACACCGTTGATCTGCGTTTCAATAGGAGTTGTCGTGGTCTGCTCGACCGTCTGCGCGTCGGCGCCCGTAAAGTTTCCGCTCACAGTTACGGTAGGAGGGGTAACGTCGGGATATTGGGCCACCGGCAGGGTGGTAAGGGCGATAAGCCCCACCAGGACCAGCACCACCGAGGATACTATCGCGGTAACCGGCCTTTTTATAAAAACATCTGCAATCATTTCGTACTGGTTTTTGAAATAGTAAAAGGGACCGGCTGCTTATTTTTTCTGAGGTGCGCCCTGGGCAGCAGGTGCGCCTTCCTGAATAGCAGCACCTTCACGAAGGTTCTGCACGCCTTCCACCGCGATTTTTTCACCTTCTTTCAGGCCGTCCTTGATAATAATGTTGGAGCCGATGGCGGTACCGAGCACGACTTTGCGCTGGGTGACTTTGCTGCTGTCGCCTGCCACGTACACAAAGTACTCACCCAATTGCTCGGTTACGGCTTTGTAAGGGATCACCACCGATTTCGCACCTGCATTGTTCAGTACTTGTACAGTGCCGCTCATGCCCGCGCGGAGCTGGCTTTCTTTGTTGGGGAATACCAGACGTGCCTTGATGCTACCGGTTTGCGGGTCCACAGCGCGGTCGAGCAGGGCGATCTTGCCGTGCGCGGGGTAAACGTCGGTGCCGAATTTGATCGAGAATGTCGAATCGCTGGCCTTCTGGGCTTTCATCAGGGAAGTGAACCGGTAAATTTCCTTTTGGTCCACATTGAAATCCACTGCCAGTTGGCTGTCGGTTGAAACGGTGTTCAGGATCGTTTGGCCTGCCGAAACGGGAGCGCCTACTTTTACCGCCGAAATACCGATAACGCCGTCAAACGGGGCCACTACTTTGGTATAACGGACACTCGTTTGAGAGGCTTTGATACTTGCTTTCGCAGCATCCACCTGTCTTTTAGCTACTTCCAGCGCAGCGTCGGCATTGTCGACGAGCTGCTTGGCCACCGCGTCGTTCTTTTCGAGTTCGTGGTAGCGGTCGGCATCTTTCTGCGCGCGGGCAAGGTTTGCTTCCTGCACATTCAGACTAGCCACTGCCTGATCGTAATTCGCGTCGTAAAGCTGTGCATCGATCGTGTAAAGCAGCTGGCCTTTGCGTACGCGGGCGCCGTCGGTGAAATGAATGCCGGTGATAAAGCCGGTAACCTGCGGGCGAAGTTCCACTTCATTAAGTGGCACTACGGTGCCGGGGTATTCGTCATAATAGGATGCTTCCGAGGCTTTTACCTCTGTTAAAGTCACATTAACAGCCGGAGGCGTGGTAGGCTGCTGTTGCTGATCTTTTTTTCCGCAAGAGAAGATCGTCAATGCAAGCAGGGCAGCGGGGTAATATTTAATTGTATTTAAAAACATATCATCAAAATATTTTCGATTGAAGCAGGAGTTAAGTGTGGCCGCGCCGACGTTGTCAGCTAAGCCCTTTTATTGAATGTTGATCTGTCCGAGCGCTTTCTGAACGTCGATCTTGCTGGCCAGCACGAAATACAATGCATTGTAGTAATTAATGCGCGCCAGCCGGAGGTCCGTTTCGGAAGTAACGACTTCGAGGTAGGTTTTGATACCCGATTTATATTGCAGCTGGATCACATCATACACCTCGCGGGCGAGCTCGACATTCTCTTTCTGGGCGAGCAGGTTTGTCAGGTTGCCTTTATAATTGGCTAATGCGCTTGCATATTCGGAGTTAACATTGTTTTGCAGGCCTTTCAAATCCCAGTCGAGCCTTTTGAGCGCCCATTCGGCCTGTTTTGTATTGGCCTTCCTTTTTCCGCCCTGGTAAATGGGCAGCGACAGCGTCAGCAAGCCGAAGGAGTTGGGGTAATTTTTGCTATACAGGTCTGTGAACTGGTTGTTCTGAAAGTTGAGGTTATAAGCCCCGTTCAGCGAAAGGTTGGGCAGATAGCTCCATTTGTTATACTGCAAATTGGCTTCCGCCAGCTTTTTCTGAGTCGCCAGGATCTGGTACTCAATGCGCCCGTTCAGATCGACGTTCTGCAAGGTGTCCAGGGCGATTTCCCGCTCCATTTGCAGTGTGTCGTAACTGATCTGCAATGTTTTGCCCAGCGGATAGCCCATGAGCGTTTTCAGGTATTCCAGCTTTGCCCGCAGCACTTCCTCATTGCTCTTTTTGTTAGCACGGGTGTTGTTCAGCGAGATGGTCGCCCTTTTGTAGTCGATTTTGTCGGTAATGCCGGATTTGTACTGGTTCTCGGCATCTTTCAGGCTGCGTTCGAGGCGAAGAATGTCCTCCTGCGCGACTTTGATCTGCTGGGTGGTGGCAAGCACGTCGTAGAATGCTTTGGAAACATTCACTGCCAGATCGGTTTTGTTGTTGACCGTATTCTGGCTCGCCGCGAAAAGTACGTCGTTGCGGGTGCGGTTGGCCAGTAACACATCGCGGTTGAAGATCTGTTGCGAGAGCGTGAACTGCGCGGCCGAAACGTTGTTGACACCCAGCTTCACCGGGTTACCGGCGATAATGCTCGTCTGAACAATAAAGTTGTGCTGCAAATTGTAGTTAAAGCCGATCTGCGGATACCAGTCGGCCAACTTGGCGCGGACCTGGTTGGCGGTAATCTGCTCGTCGATGAGCGATTGTTGTATCGCTGGCTGGTTTTTGATGGCGTAGGCA
>CBIHPQ010000155.1:0-14227 GCA_966211825.1 uncultured Dyadobacter sp.
GGGTTTTCCCTGATTCCAATATCCTGGATTACGGTTACGCGGATCTGGGCTCATTCTTCGGCCTGGCGCCTTATGTACTGATCTTTTTAATCCCGGCCATTACCATGCGGTCGCTCGCCGAGGAATCGCGCAATGGCACGCTCGAATTGCTCCTGACCAAGCCGATCCGCAACATTGACCTCGTCCTCGGGAAATTCTTCGCGAACTGGGTGCTCGTTGTGCTCACATTACTTCCGACATTAATCTACTATTACAGTGTTTACCAGCTCGGTAACCCGGTAGGCGACCTCGATTCGGCGGCGGTGGCTGGGTCTTATCTCGGCCTGCTGCTATTCAGCGGCGTGCTGGTGGCGATGGGCATATGGGCGTCGTCTCTGAACGACAACCAGATCGTCGCATTCATCCTCGGCGTCTTCCTCGCATTTATCTGGTACATTGGTTTTGGAGCGATTTCCGGCATGTTTGGCGACGGTTTCGCGGCGAACCTGCTTTCCGGTATAGCCCTCGACGTTCAGTACCAGGCGTTGGGCAAAGGGCTCATCGACTCGCGCAACGTCATTTATCTGCTCAGCCTGATTGTCTTCTTTATCTTCCTGACGCTCTGGCGGGTAGAGGGCCTGAGAAAGTAAAACCGGTTTTGGTATAACTCTAACATTGTCGATCCATTCCGGAACAGTCGTCGTATATGGTTAAAAAAACACACTACGATGATCGGTTCATACACACAGTACGGAACACCAGCAAAAACCCCTTCTCTGGTGATCATTTCGCATAGCGGAAACGAGGCAATAATTTGTTTCAGCCCTGCCCGCTATACAGGAAATTTCATTAGATTGCCAGTCAGTAATTTACAATTTAATGTTAAGCGACTCTTGGCGACAAGCAAGGTAAAATACTCGGAAGAGGAATTGGTGGCAGCTCTGAAAAGAAACGAGCGAAGCGCCTTCGAATTCCTGTACGACCATTACTCGGGAGCTTTGTTTAATATCATTTCAAAAACGTTGAAGGACGAGGAGAAAGCCGCAGATGTGTTGCAGGAAAGCTTTCTGAAGATTTGGAAGAATATCGCTTCCTACAATCCGGAGAAAGGACGATTGTTTACATGGATTATGAATATCGCCCGCAACGGCGCGATAGACGCAGTCAGGGCGGAAGGCCGGAAGCCGGCTATGGATGATATTGAAAACACGGTGGTCCTCAATGAAAAGGATACGTACGAAGATTCACAGACTGTCAGTTCGGACATGAAGGCCATTGTGAACATGCTGAGGCCTGAAAGGAAAATCCTCATCGATATGGCCTATTTCCAGGGCTATACGCATGAGGAAATATCGGAAGAATTGAGCATTCCGTTAGGCACCGTGAAATCGCGGATCCGGACCGCATTACAAGAGTTAAAACAATACTTTGCAGTATGAATATCCAAGCCTATATAGAGTCCGGTATATTGGAGGAATATGTATTGGGCACTGTTTCTCCCCAGGAGAAGCAGGAGGTGGAGTGTATGTCGCATATTTACCCTGAAATCAAGGAAGAGTTGTTGCGTACCGAAAGTGCATTGGAAGAATATGCGCTGAAACACCAGGAAACGCCGCCACCTTCGTTGAAAGAGTCGATTTTTGCGCAGATGAACTTCGATGCTGCTGCGGAGGAAGATACAAAGTCCGATGAAACGACCGAAGAAACGATAGTCCCGCTCGCTGACGGAACAGCGGTGGTACAACCGGTAGATAACGATGCCCGTGTGATCGATAATGCATTCGAGCGCGTGGAAACGAAGGAAGTGACGCCGTTCTGGTCGAAGCTTGCCGTGGCGGCTGCCCTGCTGCTGGCACTGTTTGCAGGATGGTCGGCCATGCAGATGACCGATATGAAGAGCGCCAATAACAAATTGGTCGCCGAGGTAGAAACCATGCAGACGGATATGGCGGCTATGAAAAGCCAGGCCGAATACAACCAGGCGCTAGCCAACCTATTCCGCAGCCCGACGTACAAGCACATTCACCTGGCAGGCATGCCTAAATCGCCCGAAAGTGCGGTATCGGCATTCTGGAACACGCAGACGAATGAGGTGTTAATAGACGTGCAAAATCTCCCCGCAGCGCCTCAGGGCAAGCAATACCAGCTTTGGAGCATTGTGGACGGTAAGCCGGTCGACATTGGCATGATCGACAATGCATTTACCGGAAAGGTCCTGAAAATGAAAAACACCAAAGCCGGTTCAGTAGCATTTGCCATTACATTGGAAAAAGAAGGCGGCAACCCAACCCCGACGATGGAGGAAATGTATGTGATGGGGAAGGTGAGTTAGAATTTGATTTGTAAATGAATATGCGCTCATTGCGGGGGATAGACCTTGCAATGAGCGTTCTTTTTGTTAATCACCTAAATCCTGAAAACCTTTATGAAACGCCGCAATTTTATCGGAAGCGTCGCCCTCGGCGGAAGCCTGCTGTCGGCAAATTTCGAGAAACCGGAAGCCGGAAATGCTGATGCCGGAAAGCAAAACATCGGTAAACCCGCTACATTAACCGCCGACCTCGTCATCGCCGGTGGCGGCCTCGGCGGTTGCGCGGCGGCATTGGCTGCATTGCGCAATGGTCTGTCGGTAATCCTCACCGAAGAAACCGACTGGATCGGCGGGCAGATTTCCCAGCAAGGCGTCCCGCCCGACGAGCATCAGTGGATCGAAACGCACGGCGCCACGAAGGCTTACCGGCAGTTCCGCACGGCTGTGCGCGAATATTACCAGAAAAACTACCCGCTCACCGCCGAAGCCAAAAGCCGCAAAAACCTCAACCCCGGTGACGGATCGGTATCCAAGCTCTGCCACGAACCACGCGTAACCGTAGCCGTCCTTACCGACCTGCTCAATCCCTACCTCAGCTCCGGCAAGCTGACATTGCTTTTGGAGCATAAAATCGTTTCCGCGGACGTGAAAGGCAACAAAGTACAATCGCTCAACGCCCTCAACCGCCGCAACAAAACCCAGGTAACCCTCACCGCGCCCTATTTTGCGGACGCCACCGAGCTCGGCGACCTGCTGCCCATGACCGGCACCGAATACGTCACCGGCGCCGAATCCAAAGCTGAAACCGGCGAATTCCACGCCCCCGAAAAAGCCGACCCGAACAATGTGCAGGCATTCACCGTCTGCTACGCGATCGACTACCGCCCGGGCGAAAACCATGTGATCGAAAAGCCGCGGGAATATGATTTCTGGAAGAACTACGTCCCCAAAATGGCCAAACCATGGTCGGGCAGGCTGCTCGACCTCTCGTACTCCAACCCCAAAACCCTGGAACCGAAACAGCTCGGCTTCCACCCGGAGGGTATCCCGACGGGCGACAAACTGAACCTCTGGCTCTACCGCCGCATTATCAACAAGGCCAACTTCGCCCCCGGCACCTACGCCGGCGACATTACCATCGTAAACTGGCCGCAAAACGACTACACCCTCGGCAACCTCATCAGCCCCAGCGAAAAGGATTTCGACAAGCATTTCGAGCGCGGCAAGCAACTCAGCCTCTCGCTCCTTTACTGGCTCCAAACCGAAGCCCCGCGCCCCGACGGCGGCAAAGGCTGGCCCGGCATCCGCCTC
This sequence comes from uncultured Dyadobacter sp., assembly GCA_966211825.1. Classification (GTDB taxonomy): domain Bacteria; phylum Bacteroidota; class Bacteroidia; order Cytophagales; family Spirosomataceae; genus Dyadobacter. The sequence goes on from CBIHPQ010000155.1 coordinate 3,602, forward strand.
CGCAAAGACGTAATGGGCACCGAAGACGGCCTCGCCAAATACCCCTACGTCCGCGAATCCCGCCGCATCAAGGCCCTTTTCACCATCAAAGAAGAACACGTAGGCGCCGACCAACGCGCGAGCATCACCGGGCAATCTGCTGGCGTGAAAGCCGCTGCGTTTGAAGACAGCGTCGGCATCGGCTACTACCACATTGATTTGCATCCGAGCACCGGCGGGGATAATTACATTGATTTCGGCTCACTGCCGTTTCAGATCCCTCTGGGCGCGCTGCTGCCTGTGCGGATGGAGAATATTTTGCCTGCTAACAAGAATATTGGTACTACGCATATTACGAATGGGTGTTATAGGCTGCATCCGGTGGAATGGAGCATTGGGGAGGCTGTGGGGTTGTTGGTGAAGTATGCAACTGAGAAGAAGGTGCTTCCGCGTGTTGTGCGCGAAGACGTTGGGTTGTTGGAGGGGTTTCAGGGGTTTGTCCGCGGGGAGGGGGTTGAGACGGAGTGGAAGGGGTGAGATTAATTTTTAATGGGTCGATCTGAGTACAGTTGTTGAAATTACAACAACATCATTCTCGTCAGCTTCCGGGCTTTTCAAGACAATGGGTTTGTTTGGTACAGAAGACAGTAAAACCATTTTTTCCGATTTCCATATACTCGTACCATTTCGTAAATAAGTTATAGAAATACCGAATTCAATTTCATTTCCTTGATATTCAGCATTTAAATTTTCCCATGCATGCTTTGTGTTACTTGAATCTTCTGCTCGGAGATTTATTTTTTCAGGACTTGCCAACTTCACCCTGATATTTTTTAGATCATTGTCCACAAATGGCAGTGATCTATTTAGAGCGGCCAAAAGCTTTGAGCGATCAATAACAAGTTGGTTGGGGCTATCGGCAGGAATTAGTTTTTGCAAGTCTGGGAAAGTAGCATTTACGAGTTGTGTAACAATTGATATTCCATTCGGCAGTTCAGAAAATGATAATGTTGTATTACTAAGTCGAATGGTAACGAACTCTAAGCTGTCGCCTTTCGTGAAAGAGGAGAACGCTCTTGCAATCTTTGATGATAGTGTAATAGTCAAATCATCTCCCGGAAGCTCAGGTAGACTTTCAATATGAATGTTTCTAATACAGAAAGCGTTGCCATCAAATGCCGAGACCGCAATATGAGTGCCTCTAAATCTTATATTAATTCCATTAAGATTTGGTCTGAAAACTTCGTGGCTTACAAAAGGCATTACCTCGTTGAATCTTGATGCCAGTTCGCCAAGTTTAACATCAAATGTATAAGAATGTTCGAAAACTTGGAGTTTAGGCCAGTTCTCCGAACTTTCGACGGGGAGCTCATACTTTGCTTGGCTTGTAAAAACAGTAATTTTTTGCAGAGAGGTGTCGATATTTAAAGCTATTTGTTCGCTTTCAAGAGTTGATAAATGCCTTAACAACAAATCAAAAGAAACACAAACAGAAGCGCTTCCAGCTGTAACTGCTTCTATTCGAGCTTTGGCTGTGTTTATTAAATCTGACGCAATCAACGTAAGTTGTCCGTCAGCGATAGTAAGGTTTAAATTACTTAAAATCGGCAGGTCAGTATTCTTGCCAACACAGAATGCAAGGTCTCTGACCTTTTCTAGAACTATGTCAGATAATACCACAGCTTTCGCTATGAAATCAGTGGAGTTGATAATAGTTGTCGCGCCAATCATATTTGTACCTGCTACTTATAATGAATTCTCAGATTTTTCCTCTTTGGCTGGTTGGAAACCATACTTAACATTAGCTGCATAAAAGGCATCATATAGATCAAGTGGATTACTGCCTGTTCTAACCCATTCTACTACAATCTGAAAGGCTTCCTCTAAAAATGGATCTATGAAGGTTTGTCTTGCATCTCCGAGCCGTAAGCCCTTGCTATTTTTCTTTTTACCTATATTCAAAAATATGTTTTTCTCCTCTCTGACGAAGTCACGTAATTTTTTATTTGACTTTCCGTCGGGAAGATGAGCTTTTAATAGCCTTTCGATTCCGTAAAAAAGATCATAAGACCTTTTCGGATCTGCGGTATTTAAGTTTAGCTTTTTAAATTCAAATTTCGCATCGTCTTCGGCGAAGTCGAGAGTAATGGGTAGCTGAATGTATGCTTGCTCGTCTGCTTTTTTTGCGAGCTCCCGGATCTCATCACGAATTTCCTCACTTGTTTTCTTGATCTTTTTCTTACTCTCTTCCATAGTGTTTATATATAGTTAACAAATACCCGTTTTATATTTTCAATCTCTTCATCAATGGTTTGTTTGTTGAATGGATTTGTTCTTATACTTTGCAAAGCTTTTTCTGAGCTTGGATTATAATCTCTGTAAAGACCAAAAACGTTTTTCCCCTCTTTCTTTTGATCAATACAATAGTATAGATATATTATCGAAGGGTGAATGTTGTTTTTCTTTGCAAATTCATTTACATATACGTTCGAATTAATCATAAATTTTATGTAATTCATTTTGTCTTGGGAGAATAGAATCTCCTGAGCTGAGAAGTCAGCATCTTCTTCCAATAATAAATTATTTTCACCGGAAAGATGGTAGCTTGTTGAAGCTATTGTTTCAAAGTCATATATAACATGATGCAACTCATGAAGCAGCGCGATCCAGATCGAAGCATAGGTTTTGTTGTAATCTGTAATTACAACGCAGGGTTTATTGTTAATTATAAAAGTTCCCCCCATCACCTGAGTTTTGGATAGATATGATTGAACAATAACAGTTACTCCTGCTGTATATAATGCTTGTACTACCGTTAGGAACCCTTTTTCAACATTGTTTGTATATGCCCGGATTCTGGGGATAAGTACTTTTAGTTCATCTGGATTGTAATTATTTGGATTATTTATTTTTTCAAACTGGTAAATAGCAGATCGAACCCAAAATTCTCTCATTTTGTCGTGAGAGGAGGCTTTACTTCTGCTAAACATAACAGATCCTATTTCACGATCGTACTCATATAAATTGTCTAGTTTGAAAAAGGAGACAATCTTCTCCTCGATTGCTTTGTAGTCATCGGTGGATTGAATCCATCCTATTTTCTTTAAACCATTAACGTCAAAGTTTCGAATGATGTAACTGGCGCGGCGGGCACTTTCAATCTCTCCAATGTATTCAGATTTCAGAGACGCGATATAGATCTGGGTCAAGCGATTTATGCCAATTCCTAAAAATTCGTCAAGCTTTATGAGGGCAAGTAGGTCAAGTTTTTGAGTGTCGCCTTTTAAAATACGGTCTAAGGTGGTTTTGTCTATCCCTACTATCCTAGACAATTGTAGGTCAGACGTTACCCCCATCTCCGCTTTCTTGTTATCCACCAGCTGGCGCAGGGTTAGATCGGAGCTGTTGGCGAGTAGCTCATATATCTCGGATAAGATGTGATCCTGCATGTATGTCTCAATTTTGATAAGGATTTGAGGCAAATATGGCATTAATTTTCAATTATTCCTCATTTTTGAGGAATTTTTTTTAACTAACTATATAAAAAAATAATTGTGCTGGTGGATCAATGCTCTTCATAAAATGTAAATTCTAATAGCTCGTTTCTCCAACCTGCCGTCCAAACAAGTCTTGCAGCGCAAATTTGAAGTCAAAATAGTTATCCGAATAATCGTCGACTTTCATATCAAGGAAATCGACGATTAAATCAATGTCAATGTCATCGGTGAAGTATTGGGTCAGAACTGACCCAAATGCATATAGCGTCTTTACTTTGTAAGTGCTACAAAGCGTTTCAATCTCGGCTCGTTACTTTTCCAGCCATGTCATTATTTACTTTCCATCAACCTCTCCAACCGCCCCATCATCTCATCCTTCTCTTTCAACATCCGCTCATAAAGCGCAATCTTCTCTTCATGAAGCTGCAAAAGTTTATCAATAGGATGAAAAGTTGGATTGTTATTAACGGCATTGAGCATTGAACTGTCATTGAACGTATTCGAAATAACATTCACCGCCTTTTCCTCGTCGAAATTTCTGAGCGCTTCCACGGGTATTTTGAGTATAGCTGATACTTGTTCCAGGATGTCGGAATCGATTTTTTCTCTCTGTTCGAGTAGTGAGATTCTTTGCTGGTTCCAATCGCTGCCGAGCTCGAAGGCAAGGAAATCCTGTTTGATGCCGAGCATTTCTCGAAAGCGCTTGACGTTGCGGCCTTCGTGGATCTTCGGGTTGGAGGTAGTATGTGTCATACAGAAAGCGATTTCGTTGAAATGGCAATTTATATAAATCCGGCGGGAAGTTTTCGGGTAATTTACAGGTATTTCGGCGTAAGTTACCGGGCCGCTGTATTGAATACAATTGGCGGGAATGCGTGCTTTACTGAAAACGTAAAGGCAAGTTTTGTCCCCCACATCCAAAACCGACCCCATGAACACAGAAACACACGCACTCGCCCCCTCGGACCCGACCTTGCTCGCCTATGGCAGGGAAGTAGGCAAGCTCCTGAGCAGCAGCAGCGCCGAAAGCTGGTCCAACGAACTCTGGACGATTTTCACCGGCTACATCATCTCCCTCAAAGAACAAGGCCACGCGCCGGAGCTTTGTGATACCTACTTTTCGTTTAAGGAGTTGATTGCGTTTTTTGCAGAGGTGGAGCGGATTGGGAGAAGGGAAGGCTCTATTCGGGCTTGATATGCGTGATTTTGCCGTCTCTCATTACTACAAGGACGCTGTTTTTTTGCTTCTTGAATTCGATGAGCTTCTCATAGGCCTTGTCTAGGCCGGTGAGGAGCTTGTCTCGTAGTTCCATTTGCTCTTTAACCGTGGTCATAGTAGCTCTTTAATTGGTTGAATTTATGATCGTCGACAACATTCATGCCGCCGTCCACCGTTTTCTGCGCCAGTAGCTCGCGTTTACCCCAAGAGTTGTCGAAGATGAATGCGCCATCGACAATCGGTAGGTAAATATCGAATAAATTCTTGATTCCTTTGAAATACCTTCGTTCAATTACGTCGGGCTCAATGTTATGGCCGCCCTCCGATACTCGGATTCTTACACGTTCTTTGGCTAATTCAACATTTTCCAGCCAAAAAAAGATTAATGTGGCAGTGTATCCTTTCCGTTTTGCCTCTTCGATCTTGGATTTGTAACTTCTGGTTGCCAGAGTAGTTTCAAATGCAAAGCATTCAACACTGGCCAGCAGGTCTTTAATCCGGTTCAGCATAATCCGTCCGGCTTCGAAAGCTACTTTTTCAGGTTGAAATGGCGATACACCCTTTGCGATTTCATCCGCATTGACAAACTCTCTACATTCAATAATTTCAGGCAAAATAGTGAAGGAGGCGGTTGTTTTACCCGCTCCATTGCAACCGGCTATAATGTAAAGGTGCTTGTTTGGCATAAACGCATGTTGCTAGACATCAAAAATGTCCCTAACCAGAAGCTGAAAAGATCCCAGCGATCGGGACGTCAGCGTTTCCGATTCCGTGAATGGCTTCAAACCAATGTACTTCCCCGTTTCATCGAGCAAGTAGACTAGCACAATACGGTCGTTCGGTTCAACAAGCCAATATTCTTTGACGCCGTTTTCCTGATAGATTTCAAACTTCTCATTCATCTCCCGATCCGTGTTTCCGGGAGAGAGTACTTCCACGATCAGGTCCGGCGCGCCGATGCAGCCTCTGGCGTCGATCTTGGCCGGATCGCACACCACGCATACATCCGGTTGTACGACGGTGTGTATTTTGTCGGAATCGGCTTTTTGAATGGGTGTCAAACGGACGTCGAATGGTGCTACGAATGCCTTGCAGGAACTACGATGCACGTGGTTGCTGATCTGGCGGAATATCTCGCCGACGTATTGCTGATGCTTCGTCGCAGGCGCGGGCGACATTCTGAAAATCTTGCCTTTGATCAGCTCAATGCGCTCTTCTAGCTGCCATTTCAGGTAGTCGGCGTAGGAGTACGATGCATTTAAATCGAGCTGACTCAGGTCTGTGATTCTCATCGCTGAAATTTGTAGTTTGATGTAGTCTAAATCATGCTGGCTGCAATGCGTTGCCCTGTAAAGGCCGGAAGTGTTGAATCGTTTTACGCTCTACGGCTCTTTCAGCATGCCACAGATCGTAGTTTCGTTGAATATCCAGCCAGAACTCAGCGCTGGTTCCAAATGCTTCCGACAAGCGGACGCACATCTCGGAACTGATTCCCTGATGTTCGTTCAGGATGTTGGATAGCGTTTTGCGAGTGATACCTAAGCCTTTCGCGATTTCTGCTTGGGTGTAGTTGTGCCCGGTTTCGTCTTTTAGTCCCTCGATGGTCTCTTTTATCAATGCGCCCGGATGGGCTGGTCTCATGCCTCTTTTCATAAATTTTCCTGTTGTTAATGATAGTCCAGATAGTCGACGTCGTAAATCTGACCGCCTTCGAATCTGAAAATAATCCGCCAGTTTCCCGATACGTTGACGGCATGGAAGCCTTTCAGCTTGCCCGACAATGGATGCAGCCGCGATCCGGGCGTGCCGATGTCGTCCAATGATTTCGCAAATTCTAAACGTGTGAGAATATTACGAATTCTTATAATGTGTGCTGCGGGTAATTTTGGATTGTCTTCATCTTCAAAAAACAACCGTAACCCTTTGTGTCGGAAGCTCTTTATCATTAACACAAATGTAACAGGGTGTGTTACACTTCGCAATAATTTGGCATGAAAACAAAAAAAGACGAGCAGCCACAAACCGCTCGTCCCGAAAAAATCTATTACCGTCGTCTTAAGACGACGGCTAAAGACTAGTTTTTTGCCATCACTTATTTTCCGCCCTTCGCCTGCTTCAATGCCGACGTCGTCAGCCAATACTTCGCAATCATATTCGGCACCTCCCATTCAGGTAACTTCCCTGCTTTGAGATATTCCATATACTTGTTAGCCACCTGCGCGAAGTGTGACTCGTGCCCTGTATCGTATTTGGCATCAATCACAACTTCCCAGCCCGCGGCGATCTTTTTCAGCTCGATGCCCGGGAATTTGTCCTGAACACCTTTGAATGCGGCTGTAACAGCGTCTTCGTAAGCTTTGCTCTTATCGGTGGTTTCAATGTAAAGCACAGGTTTATATTTCTGGTCTTTACCCTGGCGGACGATCAGGTTGGCTTTGGAGCCTTTCATGATCGAGTAATGCGTGTCGCCGGTGCCCTCGGGAGCCTGGAAGTTCCAGATTACAGATACCTTCGCGTGCACGCCTTTCAGGGTGTAGTTCAACTCGCCATTGGAATACACATTCAGCAGAGAGTCCTTCACGTCCTTTTTGAGGAAATCAGGATAGGTTTCGCTTTTGGTGACGAGTTTGAATTGTGACGGCGTCAACTGTGTCGCAGTACGTTTGGTCGACAGTAGTTGAATATCCTTTTGATAATCCAGCGCTACATTTGGGAAACAGCTCCATTGCACGAGGTCGATAAGGTGGGTCGTTACGTCTACCATCCCTTCGCCTTGCTGGTTCACGTCGAAGAACCAGGTAGGACGTACCAGCGCTTCGCCGGAAATGTATTTGAAAAAGTGGTGAACGCTTTCTTTGGATACCGCGGGGTTGCCGGGCGTGCCTTTTTGCAACTCGCCGAAAATGTCGGGCAGCAATGCGAGTTCGCGTTGCAGGGTGTTGGTGATCTCATAACGCTCGGTCATGATGTCGTACAGCAACACCTTGTTCTTGTCGGCGCTCGTGAATGCTTCTTTCAGTTTATCAAAACCAGCCGCGTCGATCGCCATCGGTTTGTCGGCGAGCACGTTAAGGCCTGCGTCTACTGATTTTTTGATAAAATCGGTTTTCTTCTGGTTGTTACCTGCCAGTACCACCACATTACCCTTTTTCTCCGAAATCATTTTTTCAAAGAAATCGGCGCCGGTGTACACTTCTTCTTTCCAATGCGTCGGGTCTTCGGGGCGGGTGTTGTATTTCTCCACCTTGTCGAGGTAAGCCTTCACATCCGGGCCTTCGGACGCATACACATGCACGACGGAATCAACGTCGGCGTACATGGATTTCTGGACCAGCGCCGCATGGAAGTGGCCGGGTTCCACCACGATCAGGCTCAGCGGTTTCTTCTCCTCATTCTTTGCTTCCTCCTTTTTCGAATTACATCCCTGATTGAATACCATTGCGCTCAATAAAGCGATTGTCAAGAGTTCTTTTCTCATTTGAATGGGTTGAGGTAATACATGCAAGATAGCTCCGGTGCGGAACTATGCCTGCGAGTATGACGAAATTTCTTTGAGTTTCCCTGAACTTGCCTTGTCGATGAAAAGGATCGCATTCGGGTGTGTGCGCAGGATTGTCGACGGGAATGCTTCCTGAATGTCCTCGGCCACGGTATGGTAAATCGCCTGCGCCTTTTTCTCACCCGGCACGATACAGAAGGCATATTTGGCCTTCATCAAAGTTGGAATGGTGAGGGTCAATGCGGTTTGCGGCACTTCGCCGAAGGTATCGAAGCATTCGTCGTTCACCTGCTGCTGGCGGCAGGCATCGTCGAGCTCCACCACTTTCACTTCCAATGGATCATCGAAAAACGCCACATGCGGGTCGTTGAATGCCAGATGGCCATTCTCGCCTATACCCAGGCAAACGATATCGATCGGGTTTTCGCGGAGCAGTTTTGCATACCGGTCGCATTCTTCCTGCGGGTCGGTAGCGTTACCGTCGAGATATGAAACGGAATGCACAGGCACGTGGTCGAACAGCCTGATTTTCAGGAAGTACCCGAAATTCTGCGGCGCGTCGGCGGCAATGCCAATGTATTCGTCCATATGAAACGCATTGATCTTCTCCCATTGAATGCCCGCTTCGTCTTTCAATGCGGCCAGAAATTCATTCTGTGAGGGAGCGGAAGCGAAAATGATATTCACAAATTCCTTCGTATCCTGAATCTCCCGGATCTTGTCGGCAACGGCTTTCGCCGCGTTTTCGCCCATTTCCTGCCGGGTTTCGAAGATCTTTATTTCAAGCTGGTCAACTTTCATTTTATGTGGTAGTTAAATTTTGTATAGCGTTATGGTAAACTGTTTTTCCTTTAATTATGGTCCTTTGAACGCAAATGTCGGCGTCGAAAATGACGATATCGGCATCCTTGCCCGCCACCAATGTGCCCTTGCGATCGTGTACACCCATAATGCGGGCAGGCGTGGCGCTCGCCATCCGCACCGCATCGAGCAGCGACACATCGGCCATATTGACCATCGTGCGCACCAGCCTGTCAGCCGTGGAAACGCTGCCCGCGAATGAAGTCCGGTCGGGCAACTTGGCTACACCATCCTCGACGATCACTTTCAATCCGTTTTTGAGCGAACCGAGCATACTTTCGCCCTCGGGCATTCCCGCAGCACGCATCGCGTCGGTAATCAATGCAATGCGGTCGGGACCTTTGATTTTATAAATGAGTTTCAAAAGCGGCGCGGGCAAATGCACGCCATCGGCGATGATCTCGACATCCATATCGAGCAAAAAGGCGCTCTCGATCGTCCCCGCGTACCGGAATGCATTCCTGCGCGTCACGCCCGACATGGCCGAGTACAAATGCGTCGCGAGCGTGTAACCGTTTTCGTAGGCTTCCAGCACGTCTTCATAAATGGCGTCCGTATGCGCCACCGCGGCCAGAATGCCTTTTTGTTTTAATCTTTTCCCAAAATCAATAGCCCCCGGCAGCTCCGGAGCAGCGCTCCAACGGGTAATGGAGTTGGAATATGCCAATACCTCCTCATACTCTTTGGGATCGGGATTGCGGATATAACGCGGGTCCTGCGCGCCTCGCTGGCTTAATGCGAAATAGGGGCCTTCCAAATGCATCCCCAGAAACTGTGCGCCGTTGAAGTTGGTCGCATTCGCCTTTTCATAGAAATCCAGCGTTTCGAGCAAATCTTCTTTTTCAGCCGTCAATGTAGTAGGAACCATCGCCGTGGTCCCATACTGCGCATGGGTTTCAGCGATTTTCAGAAACGCCTCCACGCTACCATCCATGAAATCATGCCCGCCACCACCGTGAATATGCAGATCGATGAAGCCGGGGGCAACATAATGTCCACCCGCATCAATAACCTCCGCCCCCGGAAAATCCACATCCCGCGTTTCGATTCCGATGATGATTCCATCTTCAATCAGCACCGTCCCGTTCCGAATGTAGCGGTACGGGGTGATGATGGTTCCGTTTATGATTTTTACCTTCATGCTTGTTTTTAATGTTTACGTTGCCTATTCGGCAATTCGTTTGTCACCCTGAGCGCACGGGGCCGCCCGGCGGTCGAAGGGCATGCAAGATGACACTTTACAGTATGGAATATCTAGCGCAGGTGTGGCGTTCTTCCGTTCGGACTGTCTTCGACTGCGCTCAGACTGACATCTTTCATTTCTTTAATTTCTCTTTTCTGCTCTCCCTCTTATCTTTCTTTCTCCCCAACGTCTAAACTTATGCCCCTTCACAGCATAAAAAACCAAATACAAATAGCAAGGCAACAACACCCAATAAGCCTCTCTCACATTCACAACATCCGCGAAATGTCCATAGAAAAGGGGCATAATCGCATTGCCGCAAAGGCCCATGATCATCACCGACGCACCTAGCTTGGTAAAGCGCCCCAGATCATCGAGCGCAAGCGGC